>CALUFQ010000003.1 GCA_944319925.1 uncultured Paraprevotella sp. | reverse complement strand
CTTTTTTCGGGGCTTGGAATTTTTATTTCGGGGCTCGGACGGAAAAATCCCGGTACAGAAACTTTTTCGCGGCGGCTTCGGGGCCGTTTTTCTTTCCCGTTGGAACTTTTTCCCGGACACGTTTCCCGTGTCATTTTGTCGGCGGAATCCCCGACGGGCTTTCCCGCCGGCCGGGTTTCTGCGCCGGGAGTGTCCCGTGTTCCGTCAAAAGGGCAGGTTTGGAGGGGATTCCGCGACATCTTGATTTCCGCATGGCGCGTGTGGCTGCGTTTTTTCCGCGCAGTCCCGGCCCGGCGCCGAATACGCGAATCTCAGAAGGCGAAAATGAGCAAATTGTCAACGCGCACCCGAATGTTCATTTTGTCAATATAGGGGGTGCGGCAGGAATGCCGCCCCCTACAAATTCATACCGTGCGCAGTATAAATCCCCACTAAATTTCTACTGCCCTCTCTTTTCTCTAAAGAAAAAACGTTTTTCCTATTCTGCCGGTGCAGAATCCCACAAATTATATTTATATTTGCAACCGGAGGCTTTCCTCCGCACAAAAACGGACAAACCCAAATGCATTACATAACCAAATGAAAAAGCGAATCACATTCCTCTTGCTGGCCGCTTGCATCGGAACGAGTGTCCGGCTCGCCGCCGCCCCGCGCGGCGAACAGGCAGCACGGCACATCGCCGAACAATTCCTGAAAGGCCAGGCCGTGGCAGGCAAACGCGCCTCGGCGACAGACAGGCTCACGCTGGCCGCCACTTCGGCCGACCTCGCCACGGCGAAAAAGCGTTCCGCCACCATCGCATGGTACGTCTTCAACCAAGGCACGGAAGCCTTCGTCATCGTCTCGGGCGACGACCGTATGACGGACATCCTGGGCTACTCCACCGAAAGGGCTTTCGACACGGAGGGCATACCCGACAACCTCCGCGCCTGGCTGGCATCCTACACGACATTGGCCGAGAATGTCACGACAAGCCAAGCCCCCGGGATTCCGACCACGCGAACTTCCACGGACGGTTACCCTGAAGCCGTCACCCCCCTGCTGGGCGACATCAACTACAGCCAAGACGAACCGTACAACCGGCAATGCCCGTTGTGGAACGAGACGCGTTGCATCACCGGATGCGGCGCCACGGCCATGGCCACCATCCTGCGCTATTGGGAATATCCCTCGCGGGGCACGGGCAGCCACGCCTATTACACCGCGCAGTACGGCATACCTTGCAGCTTCGACTTCGAAGCCACCGTGTTCGATTGGGAACGCATCCTGCCCACCTACGCCAGAGTGGAATACAGCGAAGAAGAAGCGGAAGCCGTGGCCAACCTCATGCTGGCATGCGGCGTGGCCGGCGAAGCGGACTACTGCGGCGAGGACGGCACCGGCATGCGCGCAAACTATCCCGCCCAAGGGCTGCTGAGGTATTTCGGATACAACCCCTACATGCGATACCTGGAACGCCCGCTATACGACGCACAAGAATGGATGGACGTCATCAAAGAAGAACTCAGCGAGGGAAGGCCTGTCATCTATGGCGGAACAGACGAGGTACAGGGCGGACACGCATTCTGCATCGACGGATATGACCACAACGGCATGGTGCACGTCAACTGGGGCTGGAACGGGCAGGACAACGGATATTACGAGATAGAAACGCTCAATCCCTATGAAGAAGGGGAAGGCAACGGATTTTCCCTCAACCAAAATATGATTGTCGGCATTGCGCCCGCAAACATTTATGACGATCCGAAATCCGCATTTTCCATCAATGGCTTTGAAATGCGGGAATCCCTCGGAGGCACCATCGCGGTCATCATCGAAAGCATGTACAACCTAGGCTACGATGCCTCGGGACGCACCGCCTTCATTGCCGAAAAAGAAGGAGTGCAGACCATCTTGATGGAATTGTTCCCATACGAAAACCTCCAAAATTTCTACGGGATGGGGGACATCAGCTTCTTCTGGAACGGGATGGGCGAACTTGACCCGGGCACATACCGCATCTATATGGCCAGCCGCACGGATGGGGAGCCCGCATGGACAAAAGCCAAAGGCAGCGGAATTGACGAATACACGCTGACCATGCACGAAAACGGCGGATACGAGTTGCAGGAAGGCAGACCAACGGGCATCGGGAGCGTGACGGGCAAAGCCTCCGGTGCAGACAAGCTGGTGGACGTGGTGGCATTGAACGGCGTGAAGATAAAAACGGGAGTGAAAAGTTCCGAGGCCCTCAACGGACTGCAGCAAGGCATTTACATCGTGGACGGCAAGAAATACGTGGTGAAATAAGAACTTGCGCTGCGACGGAATTTATAAGATTGTGCCGCATTCCTGCGGCACAATCACAGGATATGTCACTAACATACGCAATAATGCGAATATGTGCAGCAAGAATGCTGCACCTCCTACCCGCCCTGCGGATTGTTGAAACAGCAACACCGCAGGACGGGGATTCCGCTTATGCACTGGGAACAGGACTTATTCCCCCATCAGGAACGCCTTGAAATCCTCAAAGTGCCTGCTCATCGGGACGCTTTTCTTCTCACCCTTCATGAAAGCCGCCAGCTTGTCGGGTACCGCCACGGGCTGGCCGATGATGCCTTCCACCGTGGATTTGAACTTAGCGGGATGAGCCGTCTCGAGGAACACGCCGGTCTCGCCCTCGCGCAAGCCCTCACTCAAAGCCCGGAAGCCGCACGCCCCGTGCGGGTCGAGCAAGTAACCGTTCTGCTCGTAGCAAGCCTTCACCGTCTCGGCAATCTGCGCGTCGGTATAAGTCGCCCCGCTGATTTCAGCGGCAATGGCGGCATGGCTGCCCTTGTAAAGGTCATAGATACGGGCGAAGTTGCTCGGGTCGCCCACGTCCATGGCGTTAGCGATGGTCTGGACGGACGCACGGGGATGGTATTCCCCGGTCTGCAGATAATTGTAGAAAATATCGTTGGCGTTGTTGGCGGCGATGAAACGTTTCACGGGCAGGCCCATCACCTTGCCGAACAGCCCGGCCGTGATGTTGCCGAAGTTGCCGCTCGGCACGCACACCACCAATTGTCCGGCCTTGCCCAGTTTCTTCATCTGCGCATAGGCATAGAAATAGTAGAACGCCTGCGGCAGGAAACGCGCCACATTGATGGAGTTGGCGGAAGTGAGCTTCATGTGGCGGTTCAGTTCCTCGTCCATGAACGCGCTCTTCACCAACGCCTGGCAGTCGTCGAACACGCCGTCCACCTCAAGCGCCGTGATGTTCTGGCCCAAGGTAGTGAACTGGCACTCCTGGATGGCACTCACCTTACCCTTCGGATAAAGCACATACACGTGGATGCCCTCCACGCCCAGGAAACCGTTGGCCACGGCACTGCCCGTGTCGCCGGACGTGGCCACCAAGACGTTCACCTTTTGGCTTCCTTCCTGCTTGATGAAGTAGCCCAACAGACGCGCCATGAAGCGTGCGCCCACGTCTTTGAAAGCCAGCGTGGGGCCGTGGAACAGCTCAAGCGAATAAATGGTGTCCGTCACCTTCACCACCGGGCAGTCGAAACTCAGCGTGTCATACACGATTTGACGGAGCGTGTCGGCAGGCACATCCTCCCCGAAAAACGCGTCCGCCACGCGATAGGCCACTTCCTGGAAGGAAAGGTTCTGTATCTCCTCGAAAAACGAGTCGGGCAGACGCTTGATGGTCTCGGGCATGAACAAGCCCTTGTCGCCCGCCAGGCCTTTCACCACCGCCTCATGCAGGGTGGCACGGTCGGCCTTGCCGTTTGTGCTATAATATTTCATGCGTTTGTCTTTTTAATGTTTCATAAACTCGCGGATGAACTCATCGCCATGGAGCAATCCATAGCTTCCGGCCTTGGCGGCTTCCTCGTCAAACGCCTGCACGCTGTCCGCCTCGATGCCCGGATAATAGATGGCAAAGGGGACAGGCTCGGCCGTGTGGGTGCGGTGGGCGCAAGGCGTGGGATGGTCTGGCAGCACGGCTATGGCCACCGGTTCGTCCCAGTCCTTCACGGCCTCCATGATGGGTCCCACGGCGCGGCGGTCAAGGTTCTCAATGGTCTTCAGCTTCAGCTCCACGTCGCCATCGTGCCCGGCCTCGTCGCTCGCCTCCACATGCAGATAGACAAAGTCGCCCTTCTTCAAAGCCTCTACCGCGGCCTCCGCTTTGCCTTCATAATTGGTGTCATACAACCCGGTAGCTCCTTCCACGTCGATGACCTGCAGCCCGGCGTAACGCCCGATGCCGCGTATCAAGTCCACTGCCGTGATGACAGCCCCCGACTTGATTTGGGGATAAGTCACCGTGAGCGGGGTCATGGCCGGGCGGTAGCCTCCGCCCCACGGCCAGATGCTGTTGGCCGGGTCGCGGCCTTCTTGCTTACGCTGCAGATTCAGGGGATGGTCGGCCAACAGTTGCTGTGATTCCAAAATCAGACGGTTCAACAAGTCGGCCGTCTCTTGTGCCTCAGGCACTTCGGCTTCCACCATGCAGTCGCGGAACGGCGTGCCCGGCACGTCGTGGGGCGGCGTGCAACGCAAATGCTTGTTGCCCCCCTTAACGACCAAGAGGTGACGGTATTGCACACCGGTATAAAAATGTATGCGGTCGTTTCCCAGTTTTTCCTGCAGGAAACGGATCAGCACGTCCGCTTCCTCCGTCTCCAGCCGCCCGCAAGAATGGTTCTTGATTTTGCCATCCTCGATGCAAATCAGGTTGCACCGGAGTGCCAGGTCGTCATCGGCCAACTCCACGCCAATGCTGGCCGCCTCCAAAGGGCCGCGCCCTTCATACACCTTGTGCTGGTCGTAGCCCAAGATGGCCGAATTGGCCACCTCGCTTCCCGGATGGAATCCTTCGGGCACGGTCTGGAGCATCCCGTTGCGCCCCAGCCGGGCAATCTTGTCCATGTTCGGCGTGTGGGCGTATTGCAACAGCGTCTTGCCGCCCAAGGCAGGCACTTTCCAATCGGCCATGCCGTCGCCCAATATGATGATATGCTTCATGTCTCTCTACAATATATATACATGTTACACGTTGGCCACACTCATGATGTCCGCGAACACGCCCGCCGCCGTCACGCCGGCACCGGCACCGTAACCTTGGATCAGCATCGGATATTCCTTGTAGCGCTCCGTGGTGAGCAAAATAATGTTGTTGGAACCCTCCAAATTGTAGAACGGATGGTCTTGTCCCACCTCGCACAGTTCCACGCAACCCTTACCGTCCTCGTAGCGGCACACGAAACGCCAACGCTTATGCTCGCTTTCGAGCCGCTTGCGACGTTCCTCGAAGCCCGCATCCAGCGAAGGCAACGCCTTCCAGAAATCCTCCAACGACCCGGCAAAGAAAGAATCGGGCACGAAGAGGCGTTTCTCCACATCGGCCTGCTCTATCTCGTAGCCGGCCTCACGCGCCAGAATGACCAGTTTGCGGATGACATCCTTTCCGCTCAAGTCCACGCGCGGATCCGGTTCGCTGTAGCCCTCTTCTTTGGCCAGCCGCACCGTCTCGCTGAAAGGCACGTCGGCCGAAAGTTTGTTGAAGATAAAATTCAGCGTCCCGCTCAGCACGGCTTCTATCTTAAGGATTTTGTCACCGCTGTTCAGCAAGTCGTTGATGGTGCGTATGATGGGAAGCCCTGCGCCCACGTTGGTCTCGAAAAGGAACTTCACCCCCCGCGCCCGCGCCGTTTCTTTCAGCTTCTTATACGTGGCATAGTCCGAGGAGGCCGCCGTCTTGTTGGCCGCCACGACGGAAATGTTGTGCTCCAGGAACTCTTGGTAAAGCCCGGCCACCTCCACGCTAGCCGTGCAATCCACAAACACGGAATTGAAGATGTTCATCCCAATGACCTCGTCGCGCAAACGGCCGATGTTGCTCGGGGCACTCTGCGCCAACTGTTCCTTACAATGTTCCAAATTCAGCCCCTCGCGCGAGAACATGGCGTTATGCCCGCTGGCGATGCCCACAACCTTCAATTTCAGGCCGCGTTCCTTCATCAGCTTTTCGCGCTGCTGCGCCAATTGCTCGACCAGGCTTCCGCCCACCGTGCCCACGCCACAGAGAAAGAGGTTGAGTACCTGGTATTCCGAAAGGAAAAAACTGTCGTGTATCACGTTCAGCGTCTTGCGCAGGTAAAGCCCATCGACCACGAAGGAGATGTTAGTTTCCGAAGCTCCTTGCGCACAGGCAATCACGTTGATGCCGCTCCGGCCCAAGGTGCCGAAAAGTTTTCCGGCAATACCGGGTGTATGCTTCATGTTCTCGCCCACGATGGCCACCGTGGCCAAACCGCTCTCCGCCTTCATGCGGAACATCGCGCCCGTTTCAATCTCTTTGGAAAACTCCGCGTTCAGCACCTCGCAAGCCGCGTCGGCATCCGCGTCGCGCACCCCGATGGAGGTGCTGTTCTCAGAAGAAGCCTGCGACACGAGGAACACGCTGATGCCATTGTCCGCCAACGCGGAGAAAATGCGCCGGTTCACGCCGATGACCCCGACCATGGACAGTCCCGAGACGGTAATCAGCGTCGTCCCACTGATGCTCGAAATGCCCTTGATGGGTTTTTGGTCACCTTCGATTTCCTGCTTGATAATGGTGCCTTTCCCGCCCGGGTTGAAGGTATTCTTGATAAGGATGGGGATATTCTTGACGCACACCGGGTAAATCGTGGGCGGATAGACCACTTTCGCCCCGAAGTTGCAAAGCTCCATGGCCTCCACGTAACTCAGTTCGTTGATGGTATAAGCTGCAGAAATCACTTTCGGGTCGGCGGTCATGAAGCCGTCCACGTCGGTCCAAATCTCCAGTATCGAGGCATCCAAGGCCGCCGCGATGATGGCCGCCGTGTAGTCCGAGCCGCCACGTCCCAAGTTGGTCACTTCGCCCGATTCAGCATCCGTCGAGATGAATCCCGGCACGAGCGACACCTGCGGCAACTCTGCAAAGGTCATCTTGACCAATTCATTTGTCAAGTCCGAGGCCAGCAGCTGGCGTCCGCCCTTGACTTCCGTCTTGATGAACTTCCGCGAATCAAACCATTTCGCGCCCCGGATCAACGTCGCCACGATGCGCGACGAAATGCGCTCGCCGTAGCTCACGATGGCCGCCGACGTCTTGGGCGACAAGTCGCGAATCAAATAAACTCCTTGGTAAATGCTTCTCAGTTCATCCAGTAACGCCTCCACTGTGGCCTGCAATCCCTCGCGCCTCTCCCCTTCGGGTATCACCGCCTCAATCATCTGGCGGTGACGCATCGCGATTTCGTCAAACTCCCGCTGATAGGCCAAGTCGCCCGCCACGGCAAGACGGGATGTCTTGATTAACTTGTCGGTGATACCGCCCAAAGCGGACACTACAACCACCACAGGCTCTTGCTCGGCCTCCACAATGCGCTTTACGTTCAAAATACTCTCTACGGAACCTACGGATGTTCCTCCAAATTTTAATACTTTCATGTCTGTGTCTCCTCGTCCGGCTCCTTCGCATGCAGGCACACAACACCTGCTCCGGCAACTCCAGAGCCTTCCACGTTCAACTTTATTTGATGTTTTTTCTTGCAGCCGCAAAAATAGCAATTATTTGTCTAAAACGGCTTATGAAACAAAATTAATTTGTACTTTTGCTTAATAAATCATCAAATCCATTACCCTTTTCACATGACAAAAAGAGTATTTTTTTCTTTTCTCCTCTGTCTTGTGGCCTTTCTGCCCGTCACAGCCACAAACGACTTCTACGAAGGCGAGCCTGTATATGCCAGCCGCTGGCGCGACTACAAACGCGACTCTTATTTCGGTTTGCGTTTCGGCCTGAACATCCCCACCGTGCGCTACCGGGGCACAGGAGGAAAAGCGCAAACCGAAACGCTGCCCCGTTTCCATGTGGGAGTGGTTTACGGCAACAAACTGGGAGACGGCCTGCCCTTTTTCTTGGAAACAGGCCTGACATATACGGAAAAAGGAACGGAAATCGCGGAAACGGAGGACATTGGGACGCGAAAGACCATTCTCAGGTACCTGGAAATCCCTGTAGTGCTCAAGTATAAACTAGACACCAACGTAGATGACTTCACCGTGCAACCTTTCTTCGGAGGATACATGGCTTTCGGCATGGGCGGACAAGTCAAAGACTACACCGACCGCACGAAATACAGCCCTTTCGGGAAGAGCCGCTACAAGCGTTTCGATGCAGGGATTAAAATTGGTTGCGGCATCGCTTTCCAAAATTTCTACTTCAGCATGGGGTACGACATCGGCTTGTTTGACATCGCGGGCAAGCATTACGCCGAATATCAATTTGACAACTTCGACGGACGCATACGCACGGGCAACTTCACCATGACCCTTGGAGTGGACTTCTAACGACAATACCATAAACCCATTCGGCGCGCTTTGACCTGTTTCCAAAGCGCGCCGATTTGTCGTTTTCCAGTCCCGCCCGTTCTCACGTATGCTCCAGCCAGGCCGCTGCGGCCTCGGCACAACGCTCGCCGTCGATGGCGGCGGACACGATGCCGCCCGCGTAGCCGGCCCCTTCGCCACAAGGGAACAGCCCCCGGAGACGCACATGCTGCAACGTCTCCCCGTCGCGAAGGATGCGCACGGGAGCCGAAGTGCGGCTCTCCACGCCTATCATCACGGCGTCGTTCGTCAGGAAACCGTGCGAAGCTTTCCCGAACCGTCGGAATCCTTCGGCCAAGCGGGTGGTGATGAACTTCGGCATCCAGAAATGCAGGGGCGAAGACACCAGACCGGGCGCATACGAACTGTCGGGCAGGTCGTAGCTCAACCGCCCGTTCACGAAATCGGCCATCCGCTGCGCGGGTGCCGTCTGCCGGCAGTTGCCCTGCCGCCAGTTCTGTTCCTCCAGCACCTCCTGAAACTGCATCATGGCCAACGGATGCCCGGCTTCCGCCTGCACTCCGGCCACCGCCATGAGCTCCGCCAACGACGGTTCCTGCAAATCCCCGGGGTGCATCTCCACCACCATGCCGGCGTTGCTCCACCGCGACCCGCGGTTGCTGGGCGACATGCCGTTCACCACCGTCTGGCGCGGACCGCTGGCCGCCGGGACGACAAAACCGCCGGGACACATGCAAAAGCTATATACCCCGCGGCCGTCCACCTGCTGCACGAAACTGTATTCCGCCGCCGGAAGATACTTCCCGCGCCCGTTCTTGCTGTGATACTGGATTTGGTCAATCAACTGCGACGGATGTTCCAGGCGGACACCCACGGCCAACCCCTTGCTTTCGATTTCCACACCGTGGGCATACAGCCAGCGATAGACGTCGCGAGCGGAATGCCCCGTGGCCAGAATCACCGGGCCGCGGAAAGTCCGCCCCGTGTTCGTCTCAATCCCGACCGCCTCGTCCTTTTCGATAATCAAAGCATCCATGCGGGTCTCGAAATGCACCTCTCCCCCACAGTCCAGGATGGTCTTGCGCATGTTCTCTATAACCCTCGGGAGCTTGTCCGTCCCGATGTGAGGATGGGCATCCTGCAGGATGGACACGCTGGCCCCGTGCTGGCAGAAAACGTTCAGGATTTTCTCCACGTTGCCGCGCTTCTTGCTCCGCGTGTAAAGTTTGCCGTCGGAATAGGCCCCCGCGCCGCCCTCGCCGAAACTGTAGTTGCTCTCGCTGTCCACCTTGTGTTCGCGTGAGATTTTGGCCAGGTCCAACTTGCGGTCGCGCACGTTCTTGCCGCGCTCCACGACGACGGGGCGGTAGCCCGCCTCAATCAGGCGAAGGGCGGCGAAGAGTCCGCCCGGGCCGGCCCCGACCACAATCACCTGCGGCCGTCCGCTCACATCGCGATATTCCGTACGCACGAACTCATCGTCTTCCGGTTGTTCGTTTACATACACCCGCACTTTCAAATTCACATAGATAGTGCGCTGGCGGGCGTCGATGCTCCGCTTCAGCACCCGTATGGCGGTCAGTGTCCGCTCGTCCTTTCCTTTCTCGCGGGCGACATGCCGCCGCAAAGCCTGTTCGCTGGCCGCCGTTTCCGGCAGCACCCGAAGCTGGTATTCTTCTATCATCTCAAAAATATTCTATCCTACATAATTCTTCTGCATGGCCAATATCTCTTTGAAACGCCGTTGCGCCGGAGTGTCAACCACACGCATTTTAGAAGGGAACTGCCGGTCAAAAGCCTCGGCTTCCACTTCGTCCACAAGATAGGCCTCATCCTCGAAATATCGTCCTGCCGCATTTTCCAACGCCCCTGCACATAACGGGCAGGCATGCAAGGCAGCGAAATATTTGTTCCCAGACGTGCGGATGCCGAAGCGTTCCGCTGCCGTGAAACCCATTTTCAGGTAATATCCCGGATCGCCGCACAAGAGTATGGCCAAATAGCCTTGCGCTGCCGCAGCGGCACGGGCATGTTCTATCAGCCTCCGCCCTATCCCCCTGCGCTGAACGGACGGCAGCACGGCTATCGGGCCCATGGTCAACACATCATGGCGGTTTCCGTCATCGCCCAAGACAAAAGATTTTTGAAAAACTATGGAACCGACAATCCGGTTGTCTGCCACGGCAACAAAATCCAATTCAGGTACAAAATTCAAAGAACCGCGCATGACATGCAGCAAATAATGTTCCGTGCATCCCGGCGAATAACAATTCCAAAACGCCTCTCGCACCATTTGTTCCGTTTCACGGTAGTCCGCAGGCTGTTCCAGCCGTATTTGAAAGTCAATTTTTTCCATAAATGATCCCTGTTGATTCTGTCCTGGCTGTGTCCCATGAAATCTTTTCTGGCCGTCAAGTCAGCCAAAAAGCACCCGAAGGGCCTCTTCCACCTTCCGCACCGGTATGAGTTCCATGTCCATTTTCGAGGTGTCGAACCCCTGCATGTTGTATTTGGGCACCAGCATCCGGCGGAATCCCAACTTGGCGGCCTCGGCCACCCGCTGCTCAATGCGGTTCACCGGGCGGATCTCGCCGCTCAACCCCACCTCTCCAGCCATGCAAACCCCGTCCTCGATGCCTGTGTCCACATTGCTGCTCAACACGGCGGCGATAACGGAGAGGTCGATGGCCGGGTCGGTCACCTTCAGTCCGCCCGCGATGTTGAGGAACACGTCCTTCTGCGCCAGACGGAAACCCACGCGCTTCTCCAGCACGGCCAGCAGCATGTTCAGCCGCCGCAGGTCGAAGCCCGTGGCCGAACGCTGGGGCGTACCGTAAGCGGCCGTGCTCACCAGTGCCTGCGTCTCGATGAGGAATGGACGCACCCCCTCGATGGCCGAAGCGATGGCCACGCCGCTCAGCCCTTCGTGGTTCTCGGAGAGCAGCAGTTCGGAGGGGTTGCTCACCTGTCGCAGCCCGTCCTGACGCATCTCGTAGATGCCCAGCTCCGCCGTACTGCCGAAACGGTTCTTGATGCTCCGCAGGATGCGGTACATGTAATGCTGGTCGCCCTCGAACTGCAGCACGGCGTCCACGATATGCTCCAGCACCTTGGGCCCGGCCAGCGTGCCTTCCTTGTTGATATGCCCGATGAGGATGACGGGGATGTTGCTCTCCTTGGCGAACTTCAGCAACAGGGCCGCACATTCGCGCACCTGGGAGATGCTGCCGGGCGAACTGTCCACCGTCTCGCTCATGATGGTCTGGATGGAGTCGATGACCAACAGCTGGGGCTGCACATCACGCACATGCGCGAAAATCTGCTCCAGCACCGTCTCGCACACCACGAGGCAACCGGAAGCGGAAAGGAAGGAATCGCGGTCCACCATCTGCCCCGCCGAACGTGGCACCAGCCGGTCGGCCCGCAGTTTCAGCTGCCGCGCACTCTCCTCGCCACTGACGTAGAGGATGCGCCGCCCGCCCAACCGCAACACCGTCTGCAGCACCAGGGTGGACTTCCCGATGCCCGGCTCGCCGCCCAGCAGCACCAACGACCCGGGCACAAGCCCGCCGCCCAGCACGCGGTTCAGCTCCCCGTCGCACATGTCCATCCGCAGCTCCTCGTCAGCGGCAATCTGCCCCACCGGTACGGGAGCGGCCCGCAAAGGGTCGGCCGCCGATGCCTGCCGATAGCTTCCCGCCACGGTGACAGCACTCTCCTTCCGCACCGTAAACTCCTTGAACGTGTTCCACTCCCCGCACGACGGGCAACGCCCGATCCATTTCGGGGATTCCTGCCCGCAATTGCCGCACACATAGACCGTCTTATCTTTTGCCATAATAGTCGCCTCGTCTTTCAGCGGATAAAAATACGGAGATTTCCGCGAACGGCCATAAAAATACGGCAAGAAAAACTTCCGTCACCCGCACAAACCGTTTCTCAAACATATACGAACCACAGTGAACGAAAGGACCAACTACATATCATTCATTGACAACCCCTTATAAGAAATGTCATATCCCTTAAACTCACCCGTGGTACGCAGGAAGGCTGCGGCCTTCTTCTCCAGCAGCTCCATGTCAATGTTCCCGCCCTTACGTTTCACCTCGAAAAACGTAGCTCTACAGTCCAGTTCATTCTCGACCACAATGTCGATTTCATTCTCACCCTTGCGGTCCCACCATCCGCCGATACGCGTATAAGCCTGACGTTCTATCAGCACACGCCGGAAATAGCGTTCAAGCATCAGCCCGCTGAATGTCTCGTAGTCTCGTTTGATAATCGTTTTCAAGCTTTCATAGTTCTCTATCTCAAGCATATAGCTGTACTTATATATAAAACGAAACCAGAACGTGAAGAAATTGTCCTCTATCGTATAACGGACATTTTTGGTAGAACTTTTCTCAAACAAAGGTCGTTTCTTGGCAATAACCTCGTACTCATTTTCCAATTTGGTCAGATAGCCACCAATTTCCCGCCCTACAACGCTTTCGATTTCCGAGCGGGAGGTCTTCCCTCTCGCGATAGCCGACAAAATGGAAAAATAAATCCCGTAGTCCTTGCCGAACTCCTCAATAAGGACGGCCTTTCCCTCTCCCAAAAAAACAGAATCGGCCTTCACGATTTGCCTTATCATCTTTTCCTTTGTCGTAGCACCTGCATCCATAAGCAGTTGTACATATTTGGCCACCCCTCCCGTAAAGGAATACAAGGCCAGCAGGTCTTCCGCCGTGTATTCGGGATAGGCCTCCGTAAGAATTTCTTTCAGAACGGTAGGAGCAAACGCCCGCACGGTCATAAAACGTGTCTGCCTGTTATACAACGGTTCTTTCTTGTCTTTGAATATCTTGGTCATCATGGAATAGATGGAACCGCAAACAATCAAGTTTATCCGAGCCTTGGAACTATACATGTCCCAGATTCGCTGCATATCGCTGTACACCGACTTGTTCACGCGGAAAAACTCCTGAAACTCATCAATGAATAGCGTGATGGGACGATCCACGGAAAACTTCATCAGGAACTCGAACACCTCGGCGAAAGATTCTGTCCGCCCTATCGTCGGTATCCCCAGCTTGTTCTCGATTTCAAGCCGATAATCCTCGCACAATTCTCCCTCAGCTTTACGGGCGACAAAAAAATAGAGGATAGGTTCATCCTCGTATGCTTTCCACACAAGGGATGTTTTGCCAATACGACGCCGTCCCGTCACTACCGTGAACTGGGCGTTATCCTTTGCCATTCCGCGAATCTCACGCAAGGAAGTCATCTCTTCCGTCCTATCAAAAAATTTCATATTCTTAGTCCTTTTCCTTATCCGACTTCCGAAACAGCCATTTCGGAAACAGCCGTTTCGCAACTGCAAATATAGTATGTTTTTCTGAGAAACAGCCTTCCCGTCAAATAATTCTTGTCTGATGCGGAGACACAAATGCGCCAGCCATGCCCGCCCTTTTGTCAAAAGAAAGGAATCCGTCGGAAAGAGTGTCATTCCACCCGCTCCGCACCCCTGAAATACGGCGGAATTCTCCACCGCCCTCCCCGTCGGGACGAAATACGCGATTCTCGCGCACCGCCCGTGACATTTTGACGTTCTGGCATTTGGCAATCTGAAAAAAAACTAACTTTGCGGCAATGCACAAAAAACACTTGCCATGAAGAAAAGAACACTCCTCACCGCGCTGGCCTTCCTGGCCCTCCTCCCTGCCTCGTCGCAGACGCGGGAAGAAGCCCTCGCCGAATTCGACTGGTTCACGGGATTCGTAAGCCGCAACTATCCGGGATACAGGATAAAGACACAAGGAAAAGAAGGTGAATGGAAGGCCTGGACGGAAAGTCTGAGGAGTTACGTCGCCCAACGGCCGGACACTGTCCCGTGCCTCATAGACGAATACGTCCAACGCTTCAAGGACAGACACTTGTGGGTGAACACGACAGACAAGGGAAAGATTCAATTTCAAGGTCTTTTGCAAAGGGTAAGAGCCAGATACCGCGCCCAACACAAACCGGAATCCACCAACATGTACTACACGGCGAAGCCCATGAACGACAGCACTTTCTTCCTGCGCATCCCGTCGTTCCGCGACAGCACCTCGAACCAGATGATCAAGGACAACTGGGAGGCCATCACATCGCGCCCCTACCTCATCGTGGACCTCAGGTGCAACAGCGGCGGCAACGACCAGTTCTTCGATGCCCTGATGGCCCTGACCTACAGCAGGCCGTACCTCATCCACGGCGTGGAGCAGTACGCCACGCCGGACTTCCTGGACTTCTTCAAGGACATCATCGCCCACGACCCCCAGTCGGAATGGAGAGACTACCTGCAGGAACTGACGGACAGCATGGAAAACCACTTGGGAGACTATGTGCTGCGCCCCGGAATGCAACGCCTCCAGCTCGTGCGGCGCGACACGGTCTATCAGCATCCGCGCCGCATCGGCCTGCTCACCCACGGGCGGAACGCCTCGTCGGCCGAACAATACATCCTTGAAGCAAAGGAAAGCGAGAAAGTCGTGCTTTTCGGCAACGAAAGGACTTCCGGCACACTGGACCTCTCCAACGTCTTCGCCATCACGTCCCCCTCCGGGTGGTTCAAACTCTATATCCCCACCACCCGCAGCTGCCGCTGGCCGGACATCGTCATCGACGGGAAAGGCATCGCCCCGCAAATCCCCATCCCCTACGAGGAATCACAAATTGAAGCCTTGCAGGAAAGGGACGGCATCGGCGAGGAAATCCGCTACATCGAAAGGGTGCTGCGCGGTCTCCCCTGCCCCAGCGCGGCGGAGCAATGACTGCCGGAAAGACCACTACAAATCATCCATTGACCGCCCCTTACAAAGACAGTAACAGCCTATAGCCGCTCAATGTCTTCAGGAGTGAGGCCGGTGGCTTGGGCGATGGTGTCCACAGGCAAGCCCATCTGCTTAAGGTTACGGGCAACATCCGTTTTGCCTTTTGCTTCGCCTTTTGCTTCGCCTTCTGCCTCGCCTTTTGCCCGTCCTTCCGCCTCACCTTTTGCCCAGCCTTCCTTATAACGGCGCAACGCGCTGTTGACCAAGGTACATTCCACGCGGATGGTGTCCCAGAACTTGTCGTAGCCTTCCAATTCCGCATCGGTAAAGGCGGATTCCTCTACCTCCGTCAGAGCTTTGCTCACTTCCGGGTTGTCCAGCAGTTCCTGCGGTGCGTTACGAGTCTGTTCGGAAATCTCGGTGAGGAAGCGCAGCCACAGCACCTGCATCTTCTTCTCCTTGTAATTGTGGGGCTGAAACTTGGGCAACTCGATGAATACCAAGTGAAGGCCGTCTATCACCTTGTCCGTACGCTCATAATGCACCATGCGGTAGTAATGGTAATACTGCTCCATGTCCGGCTCGAAGATGTCGTTCACCAGATTGAGCGAATAAACGGGTTGCAGCAAGTCGTAGTCTATCGACTTGCCCAGCTGGCGCACATACGCTTTGGAGGCGTTGAACAGCACACGGTTCTGGAACTCCTTCGACCACACCATCTGCATCTCCACGATGAACTGGCGACCGCGGGCGTCCTTGCAGCGCACGTCCACGATGCTGTTCTTACGCAACGGATTATCAGGCACCAGCTCGGCCGGCAAGTATTCTATGCTTTGCACTTCTTCCTCCGGCTTGTCGAACGGGAGCAGGGCGTTGAGCAAGCTCATCACTAGGTCGGGGTGTTCGCCGAACACCTTCTTGAATGTCAGGTCGGCTTTCGGGTCCAAGTATTTCATAACAAGATTTCTTTCCTTGAAATGGTATTCGCTACAAAGTTAGTGATTTCCCGGAAAAAGCCGTTAAAAGAGTGGCTAATTCTTCATACAACAAACACGTGTGCCTCCCATCTCAAATGCTTGGCTTTGCATTTATTCTAAAAATGCCTCAACACGACGGACAGTTCCGCGAAGGAATGGAAACGGTGCGACTCACCGCCGCAAGCCCATGTAAGGTTCTGTGGACTTTCTATTGTAAGAAGAGGAAGAGTGGCATCCGAGGAATCCGCAACGCCATAGTACCCCTGACGCATGAGGGCATTTTGAACCCAATGACACAGGACTTCGTCCGCCGCCATCAGACGGACGGGCCTCAACTGTCCGTTCCGCGCCGCATAGCTGCCGCGCATCCGGTCGAAATCCACCGGAGAAGTCCCGAACAACCCGTCCATCCCGCCGGAAAGCACCAAGTCTTCGGTTGCCCCGCATAGCATAATCCCGTCCGGACGCATCAGCCACAAGCCATCAGCCAAAGCCAAAGCCTGCTCCACATCGTGCGTGGACATCAGGATGGCTTTGCCTTCCTCGCCGGCCAAGCGATGCAGCAAAGCCATCACCTCTATGCGGCTCGTCACATCCAGGAAGGCCGTCGGCTCGTCCAGCAAAATCAACGGGCATTCCTGCACCAATGCCTTGGCTATCATCACTTTCTGACGCTCGCCATCCGACAGTTCGGCCACATAGCACCGCATCTTGGGCCACATGCCCACAGCCTCCAACGCCCCGGCGACCCGTTCCTTATCCTGCCGCGTGAGACGGCCGAAATAGCCCGTATAAGGCTGTCGTCCCAAAGCCGCCAACTCAAACACCGTCAGTCCGCCGGCCTGCACCCGCTCGGTCAACACCAAGCCAATGGCCGTGGAACGCTCGCGGACAGAGAATGAAGCCAAAGGCCGTCCTTGGAGTTCCAACTCTCCGCCCAAAGCGGGTTGCACTCCGGCCAACGTGCGCAACAACGTGGATTTGCCGACCCCGTTCCCTCCCAACAGGCAGACCAGTTCTCCAGCCCGCAAGATGAAATCCAGCGAACGATGCACCACAAACGTGCGCTTCCCCTTGCGGTAGCCTGTGGCCAACTGTTTTCCTTCCAACACGACCCGCATTTCCATCAGTTGAAATATTTAATCCGCCGTTGACGGACAATGACATACACAATCACCGGCGCGCCCAGCACAGGCGTGACGGCATTCAAGGGGATCATCCCCCACTCGCCGGGCAGGAGGCAAATCAGATTACACAGCAAAGCCACCGCCGCACCACACAACATTGTAACGGGAAGAAGCGAATTGTGGTTGGACGTACCCAAAAGCAAACGCGCCACGTGGGGCACCGCCAGCCCGATGAACGCCACAGGCCCGCAAAAAGCCGTCACCACCGCCGTGAGCCAGCCCGTGGCCAGCAGCAACAAGCCCCGTACCCGGCGGACATTCACACCCAAGTTTTCGGCATAGCGTTCGCCCAAAAGCAAGGCGTTCAACGGTTTGACCAACGAAACAGACAACAGCAAACCTGCCACAACCATGCCCGCGAACCAAGGCAGCTGTGCCAAAGAGACACCGCCGAAATTGCCCATGCCCCAAATCATGTAGGAATGCACCCCTTCCGCCGTCGCAAAGAAGTTCAGCAACGAGATGGCCGACGAAACCACGTAGCCAATCATGATGCCGGCTATCAGCAACATGACGTTGCTGCGAATCACGGCCGACAATCCCAAAATGATACCCATTACCAGCAGTGCGCCGGCCAGCGCGCCCGACACAGCCGCAAAAAATCCGGAAAAAGAAAAAGCCCCGGCTGCCACCGTCCCGCCTCCGGCCAACATTACCAACGCGACACCCAGGCTGGCCCCTGAGCTGATGCCGAGAATGGAAGGGTCGGCCAAGGGATTGCCGAACGCCGTCTGCAACATCAAGCCGGATGAGGCCAACGCAGCCCCGCAAAGCAATGCCGTCATGCACAGCGGCAAGCGGCCTTCCCACACGATGAAAGTCCAAGCACCGTTCCCCGCAGGTTGCCCGAAAAGGATGCGCCACACTTCCGCCGCCGGAATGTCCACCGACCCGGCCTGCAAGTTGGCTGCCATGAGCAAAAGAATGAGGACGGACAACACGCCCGTCCACAAAAAACCTTTATGGGAGTCCGGAATCCTTGTTTTCATTCCGCTAATTTACGAAAATATCTCATATCCCGGCTGTCGGAAAGCCCCGGATGGAACATTTTAACCAAGTCGGCCAGTAAACGCTCGGGGTGGAAAGGCGTTTCTTCGTAGAATGGACATTCCGCCGTGTTGCAGCCATATATCTGCCGATCCCGGAAAGCCTTGAACCCGGCGTAGGGCGCATAATCGCGACGCAGGTCATCACAGGTCTTATCAACAGGGGCATTGTATTTGATGAGCCAGACGTCGGCATCGCGCGCTTTGTCGTACACCGTTTCGAAACTCATCGGCACCGACCCGCTTCCTTCCAAGCCGGCGAACACATAATCCCCGCCCGCATCGGCATAGATTCGTCCGGTCGTGCTTCGTCCGGCAGGCACATACCAGGCCGACCCCGACTTCAAGTCGCTCAACACTTTCGGCCGGTGTCCTGCCCCTGCTGCTTTGGATGCCAAAGCCCGGTATCTACGTTCCACCTGCGCAAACACGGAATCGGCCTCAGCCGCCCGCCCGAACAGACGGCCATAGAACCGGATCCATTCCGCCCGTCCCAAAGGCGAAGTCTCCATGTAGTCCGCACATTCTACCAAGGGCACGCCCAACTTGCCCAACCGGCCATACCCTCCGCTGTTCTCGAACGGCGACAACAGTAGGGCATCCGGCCTCAGGCTGACGATTTTCTCCACATCGGGGTTCATCCCGTTCCCCGCATCCACGATGCGCCCGGACCGGCACCTTTCCTGAATCCGGGGCATCATGATATAACGAAGGTCGCACACGCCACCAATCGCGTCCAATGCCCCAAGCTCTTCCAACAACGCACAATGCACGGACGAGAAAACCACCGCCCGCTCCAACGGGATGCGCACCACCGTGCCTTCCGGCAATTCCATCGGCAATCTGTCGCCTCGAGGCACCAATAGATAGGTATGCAACATCTGCGACGTGTCCCACGGATTGCGCAACGTGGCCATTTGGTAGCTTCCGCAGTCCACCAACGTCAGGTTTTCAGCATAACGCAAGTCCAGCGTGTCGCCGCCACGGGGAGAGGAAGCCGCCGTGCGCCCCCCGCAAGCGGAGAGCCACACGGTGGCAAAAATCACCCAACAAAGACAGATGAACGGTTTCATTCGGTGACAAAGACGAACTTGGAAGTGGAATAACCGGCCTCGAACGTATTCTTCAGATTGCCCTGCGCATCATATACCCGCACGGTGGAGTTCACGCCATAAGGCGCATCAGCCACATACACGTCGCCCGTAGTCGGATTCACGCCGATGGCGTTCGGACTGGAGAAGTCGTCCAGATCAATGAAGTCCGTTTCAGCTCCTGTCTGCAAGTCGAGCGCGAAAGCCCGCTTTTCTTCCGGGAAATAATATTCCGAATAGAGGATGTACATTTTATTCCCGTGGTTCACGGCATACGTGGCGCGGCACACGTCTTCCACCGTGTCCGTAACCGGGTCAATGCGTTGCAGAGTGGCATACACCCGTTGGCTTTCGGGCATTTCAGGAGTGGCATAGTTTCCGTTCGAAACCACATAGACATAGCTGTCGTCGCCGGTGAAACATACCGTGTAGGGATTCTGCTTCACCGGAATCTCTTTGACTTTGGTGAACGATGCCACGTCCACCACAGCCACGGACTTGCCCGTCCCGTTCCCGTAATAATCCGACAGGTTCACATACAGCTTGCCGTTGGCGTTCGTCAAAGCCTCCGGATGGTCGCCCACAGCCACCCGTCCGGTCACTTCGAGGCTCGCGGTGTCCAGGCGGGACACCGTCCCGTCATACGCCGTGAAATACACGCATCCACCGCAAGCCGTCATGTAGCGAGGCTCTACCGGAGTGCCATCGTCCGCCGTCAAGGATATAGTCTTGATAACCTTGCAGTCCCGATCCATCACTTCCAATTTCGAAGAACCGCTCACCGTGGCATAAAGTTTCGAGCCATACAGGCAAAGGTCTTGTCCCAAGTCTCCCAATTCGGTGCCATTGGCCGAACCGAACAAGTCTCCGCCGATGGAAAAGTTCTCCGCATCGAAATATTGGATGGTAGCATCGTTGCCACCCCAGTTCCCGGTGTTCAGCACATAACACCCGTGCGTCGTTTCCGAAGGCGGAAGCGTCGGCGGCAGTGTTTCTTCATCATCGTCGTTGCAGGCTGCACACAGCCCCAAAACCACGGCTGCAAGAGCCGTTTTGTACCAATAATTTTTCATTTTTCTTGTGTTTGGTTTATAAATAATAGGTAACTGTAAACTTGTAATTGCGCCCCGGCATCGGATAGAAACGTACGATTTCATAGTTCTTCCCGCCCAAGTTCAGCGCGTCGGCCTGCAGGCGCAACGCATGCCGCCCCCAGCGGAACGTGCGGAAGGCCGACAGGCTGTGGTCCGAATAAGGACGTATGCGGTTGTCCGCCGAATTTTGCGGCATGCGGTAGCGTTCCGACGCGAACACCACGTTGTAGGCCACGTCCACCCAAGGTGTTTCCCATGTCAGGCTTCCGCTTCCCGAATGGCGCGGCGTGTAAGCAATCTGGTTGCGCCACAGTTTGCTGTCGCGGTCGGTCACGTCTTCAGCCTGCATGAAGTTGTAGGCACCCGACAAGCCGAACCGCATGCTTTTTGCCACACGTATGCCCGCCGACACGTTGACGTCCACACCCACCGTCTCCACCTCGCCCACATTGGACATCTTCCACACGAACATGGTGGGCACGGCCACGATTTTATCTTTCACTTTATTATAATAAGCATCTACCGAAACGTCCAGCGTCTCCACCACAGGCGATACCCGTCCGCCCCACGTGGTGCCTACGTTCCACTGCCGGGTGCTTTCCGGACGTAGCCGCGTGTTTCCAATCAGCCTGTAATACAAATCATTGAATGTAGGCATCCGGAAGATGTCCTTGTAGGAAGCCCGCAACCGCCAGGCCGTCGAGGGCAAAGGACGCCAGGAGAGGCTGACCGCAGGCGAGAGCCGTTGCCGGTCGTCGGCGGCAGTCCCAGTCCGCACATTTTCCGTGATATAAGTGTTCAGCAACGAGGCAGTAATCCGGAACACGGGATGCCAGTATTGTGCCGACAAGGCGGTCAACACCGTGTAACGTTCCGGATACTGGCAGTTGGACAAAGTGGTTGACAGGTCGTTGTAGGAGAAATCCTGCGCCAAGGAGAAGGAAAGCCCCCTCAGCGGTTCGCTCCAAAGCGTGGCGGTCAGGTAGGTCTCCGTCTGGCGGAAACGGTCATCCCGCATGCCGGCCGCCTCCTTGTCCGTGTCGCGGTTCCACACATAGTTAAACTTACCGGCCGCCTTCAGCTTCCATTTCGGAGAAAAACTCACTTCGTAGTTCAGCTGCCCGAAATAGTTCCGGTCATGAAGCCGTTCCGCGGCATAGGGGTTGTCATAAATCACACTTCCCGGCAGTCCCCGCTCCGAATGGAAGAGATACAGTTTTGCCCGTAAGTCTTGGCCGTCTCCCAAAGACGCATAGAAGTTGGCCTCACCCCGGTAAGCCTGTATGTCGCTATTGTTTCGCTTGGCTTTTATCCGCCGTGTGCCGTTCACGTATTCAAACGGATAAATCCCGTCCGCCCGCAAGTAATCGCCATAAAACGACAGACCCGCCTTGCCGCCCAACCGGACAGCCCAGAAAAGCGAAGGGTTGGCCAACCCGAAAGAGCCGGACTTCACCCGCGCCGCCAGCCGGAAAGATGCCGCCCCGAAATCGGGCTTCCCCGTCTCAATGCTCAGCACACCGGCCGAAGCCAACGCTTTGGCCGGTTGGAAAATGTCGTCGCCCTGCCCGATGGTCAAGGTCAGCGCCGACACGTTGTCCAAGGAAAAGCGCGAGATATCAACCTGTCCCGACTGGCAATCGCCCACGGCCACGCCATCATAGCTCACCGCCGTGTGTTGCGCGCCCAAGCTGCGCACCGACACGGTCTTCATCCCGCCGATGCCTCCATAGTCCTTCACGCTCACACCGGAAAAATGGCGCACGGCATCCGACACGTCCAATGCGCCCATCCGTTCCAATTCAGCCTTTTCCATGCGTTGCACGGGAGCCCCGGCGGTCAACGACACCGGCAGGCGGCGTTCCGTCACCGTCACGCCCGACATCTCGTGCGGTTTCCCGTTCACTGAATCTGCCGGAACCTGCGCAATGGCCAAAAGGCTGCCACACATAGCCACAAGACACATAGGAACCCGCCGCCGGCAGGAGTCCGTCCTTCTTTTCACCATAGAAAATGTTTCTAAAATCCTCTTTGCACGACCTCCGCACCCTATCCCACGAGGGAACGAAGCATGACTTCACGTTTTGCAGGTCTTCTGACTTACTCCGGCCTGTTCGCCTTCCCACCTTATTATATAATATAAGGAAGTGGCATGAGGTAATTAAACAGGCCGCAAAATGAGCTTACAGCAGCGGGACTGTCCGGGATTTCCACCCGATTCCCTTTTCATCCGCCGCCCCGGAAGGGTCTTCCCATGGGGCTGGCAGAACAAAACGTTGCAAAGGTATTAAAAAAATCCCGTTCCGCCCAACCTTTTTTTGATTTATATCAAGAAAAAGGCCGTCCTGGCGCAACAAAACCTGCCAATGCTTGGCAAACCGGAGCAATGGCATTAACTTTGCAGTGTCAATCAGAAGAAAAGACATTAGAAAGACAATAGGTGTTAGTGCTCCGTGAGGAGCGGAAAAAGGTAAAAAAGATTGTTTGATTAAAAAGAAGAAAGGTAAGAAGATTATGACAGGATTAACATTGTGCGCGATTGCCATAGTAGCTATGGCGGTTGCAAGAGGTTCAAAGAGGAACGGCGGTACGCCGATGAGTTCGAGCACCTCCATGTTCTTCGGAAACCAGAACCTGAATGCCGGTGCGGCTTGCTAAAAAGGCGACGCACCTTCGTTTGAAAACCAATTTAATTATTGCATAGCGTAAGGGCTCCTCGCGAGAGAAGCCCTTATTTCTTTTTTATCCCGAAACTATTCAGTAACTTTGCCGGGAGAAACCATGCGCCACGCCATGCAACCGACACCAGAAATCGCCATTATCGATGCCAACACGCTGACCTGCATCGGACTGAGGGAACTCATCGAACGGATGATGCCCATGGCCGTGGTGCGCCCGTTCAACAGTTTCGGGCAGTTCGTTCGCGACACGCCGGACATGTATGTCCACTATTTCATCTCCTCCCAAATCCTGCTGGAACACAGTGCCTTCTTCATCGAAAGAAAAGCCAAAACCATCGTGTTGGCCAACGGCGCAGCAGGCACCCCGCAACTCTCCCACTTCCACACGCTGAACATCTACCAAGACGAAGAACACCTCGTGCGCGCACTTCTCCAACTGCAACAAAGCGCACACGCACACGGAAAAAGGCTCCCCGCCGACATGCAGGCCGCGCAATCGCAAGACACCGACCCCAACGGACTTTCCCACCGCGAGATAGAAGTGCTCGTGCTCATCGCCAAGGGCTTGACCAACAAGGAAATTGCCGACCGCCTCTGCATCGGCACTACCACCGTCATTTCCCACCGCAAGAACATCACGGAAAAGCTCCACGTCCGCTCCGTCTCCGCGCTGGCCATCTATGCCGTGATGAACGGCTACATCGAAGCCGACCGCATCTGAAGAAACGGAAGCGCAACAAGGCATATTCCCAAGTTCAAAAGCAAAAAAGTCCGGAAAATCGACCCAAAATCCTAATTAATAAGGATTGCACCACACAGCCTTTCGCCGTAACTTTGCAACCCGAAACAAGCACTAAGCATGGACAAGACAATCATACTCGCGGCACTGGCCGTCATGCCGGCATTCCCGGCCCACGCACGTTCCACAGAAGAAGCCGCAGAAGACAGCACACGGGTGAAAGACATTGAAGAGGTGGTCATCGTGTCATCACCAAAGGAGACAGGCAAACTGCGCAGCCAGCCGACTGCCGTGTCGCTCTTCGACCAAGCCGACCTCACGGCCCGGCACACCCAGTCGCTCAAGGAAATGTCGGCTCACGTGCCCAACTTCTACATGCCTGACTATGGCAGCAGCCTGACCTCGGCGGCCTACATCCGCGGCGTGGGCTCGCGCATCAACACGCCTGCCGTGGGACTGTATGTGGACAACGTGGGATATGCCGACAAGAGTGCCTACGACATCGAGTTGCTCGACGTGGAGCGCATCGACGTGTTGCGCGGGCCGCAAGCCACCCTCTACGGCCGGAATGCCATGGGGGGCATCCTGCGCGTGTTCACCCGCAACCCGTTCCGCTACCAAGGGACGGATGTCCATTTGGGCACCTCGGTAAAGGACAAAGGATACCAAGTGTCGGCCTCGCACTACCAAAAAGCCAGCCGAAGAGTGGCTTTTGCACTGAACGGTTTCTACAAACACACCGAAGGGTTCTTCGACAATGTGGTGCGCCATGAACCCGCCGGAGGCAAAGAAACAGGGGGCGGACGTGTCCGCGTGATCTACCTTCCCGCCGAACGGTGGAAAATAGACTTTGCCACGGATTATTCTTACAGGGAAGACCGCGAATATCCCTACCGCTACCTCGGCGCAGTGGACGCTGCGGAAGAAGAAATGCCGGAATACGTGGGGCGCATCGCCTACAACCGCCCGTCATTCTACCGCCGCAGCCTGTTGAACAGCAGCCTGAACGCGCAATACACCGCCCCAAGGTTCATCCTCTCGTCCGTCACGGCCTACCAAAACCTGAACGACAACATGACGCTTGACCAGGATTTCACGGCCGAAGACTTTTTTACCCTGACCCAGAAACAACGCATCAACTCCTGGAGCGAGGAACTGACCTTCAGGAGCCTTTCCGGCAAACGGCATGAGTGGACGAGCGGACTTTACGCCATGCGGCAGACGCTGCGCACGAAAAGCCCCGTGGCCCTCACCCGTGAGTTCATGCACACGGTGTTCGACCAAGCCAATGCGGCCATGCAGCCCATGGGGATGGGCATCGGCCTCGACATGCCCGTCTCACCCTTTGTGGCCGACGGGGCTTTTGACACGCCGACTACCGACCTGGCCGCCTTCCACCAAAGCACGTTTAACGACCTCTTCGGAGCCAAAGGATTGAGCTTCACGGTGGGACTGCGCATAGAATACGAAAAAATGAAACAGGACTACGACTACGGCGGACGATTGGAGTACGGGGTCGATGTAACCTCGCCCATGATGCCGCTCACACTCGAAGGACTGGCCGACGAAAGCCGTTTCCGTGGCAACCTGTCGCACGACTACGTGCAATGGTTGCCCAAAGTGGCCCTGCAATACCATTTCAACGCGCAAAACAACGTGTATGCCAGCTGGAGCAAAGGTTACCGCAGCGGAGGCTACAACGTGCAGATGTTCAGCGACCTCGTGCAAGGCGACCTGAAAAGCCGAATGATGGGCACCGTGCGCAATGCGACGGAGGCAACCCTCTCCGCCCCTCCTTTCGACCGCATGCCGGAAGCCGTGCGCCAGATGATTATAAGCCAAATCCCGCAAGAAGCCTTCAACGGTACGCCCGCACAGACGCGCTTCAAACCGGAATACAGCTACAATTATGAAATAGGTGGACACTTCTCGCTCGCCGGAGGAAAGATACAGATGGATGCCGCCTTGTTCTACATGGACATCTATGACCAACAAATTTCCAAGTTCGTCGGCAGTGGACTGGGACGCGCGATGGTAAATGCCGGACGCGGACAGAGCTATGGGGTGGAAGCCGCCCTGCGCGGCGGATGGCTGGACAACCGCCTGACATGGCATGCATCCTACGGCTACACGCACTCCACCTTCAAACGCTATGAGGCACAAGAAGCCGACGGCACACAAGAAGCCGTGCGCTACGATGGCAACTTCGTCCCGTTCGCCCCCATGCACACCATGGCCGCCGGAATGGAATTTTACCAACCCGCACGAACGGAAAAGCTGAAAGGGTACTTCTTCGGGGTGAATACCACCGGAGCTGGAAAAATCTACTGGAGCGAAGACAACGCCTTCCGCCAGCCTTTCTATGCCCTGCTGAACGCCCACGCGGGCATTGACTTCGGCATGGTACGCATTGACGTGTGGGGAAAGAACCTGACCGACACGGACTACGATGCCTTCTTCTTCACGTCGGCAGCCACGACGCGCGACCTCAAGTTTGCCCAACGCGGCAACCCGCTGCAGTTTGGCGTGGACGTGGACATCCACTTCTGAGAACTTGGCTTGCGCCCTATTCTTTAAGCGATATCAAAATGAGCGATTTCCGAATTGACGGTTTGAAAATCCTGCGTCAATAAGCAATCCGCTCATTTTGATGTTTGCTGTTTATTAAAATATTATTTGTACATTTGCATATAAATAGTTGAAAATGCAATGGCTAAAGCGAAACCTTTCATTAAGTGGGTTGGTGGAAAAAGCCAGCTCATCGAACAACTCGAAACCCGGCTTCCAGCAGACTTTGACAAAAAGGAAGATATCACCTACATCGAACCGTTTGTGGGTGGTGGAGCCATGTTATTCCATATGCTTCAAGCTCACAAGAATATCAAACACGCTGTTATCAATGATATAAATCCAGATTTGATAACCTGTTACAAGACAGTCCGCGATCAGCCAAATGAACTTATCCGTTCTCTTGCTTTCATACAAGAGGATTACTATTCAGTTAAGGCTGAAGAAGCAAAGAAAGCGTATTACCTCCGTATGCGTGACCGTTTCAATGCAAAACCTGTCGATCCGATAGAAAACACCACACTTTTCTTCTTTCTTAATCGTACTTGTTTCAACGGACTATATCGAGTGAACAAAGCAGGTAAGTTTAATGTACCTTGCGGACGCTATGAACGGCCGCTCATTTGTGATGCCGACACAATCCACGCCGACAGTCAGCTTTTACAACATGCAACAATCTTAACAGGAGACTTTGAGCAGACTTTTGAATATATCAACGGTAATACATTTTTTTATTTCGACCCTCCTTACCGCCCATTAAGCAATACATCCAGTTTCAACGATTATGCAAAAGAGTCTTTCAATGATGCGGCACAGATACGGCTCAAACATTTCTGCGATCGCCTTCAAACTGTAAAAATCCCGTTTATGCTTAGCAATTCGGATTGTTTTGGGAAAAACGGAACAGACCGTTTTTTCGATGATTTATACAAAGACTATAACATAGACAGGGTGTGGGCTTCAAGAAGTGTAAATGCAAATGGCACCAAACGTGGAAAACTTACGGAAATATTAGTGCGTAATTATGCGTTGGCAAATTGCACCCGAACAAATCTTCCTAATATTAACAATCAATTGAAATTAGCATTATGACTGCACATCCTAAAAAAGATTTTGAGGCTTTTATGTCTCAACTGAAAGAAACAAACGCTACATTGGCTTTCTATTCAGATTTCAAGAAAATAGCAAAAAATGTTGATGACATTGCAATCAGTTTGAACATGCTCAACTTTCTGTTGGGAAAAGAGAATTTGCGGGAAGCCGTGGAATCTTTGTGGAAAAGAGATCCACAAGTATTTGACGTGATGGATATACTGATAGCAACCAGAAAGAAAGATAAAAAGAAGTTCTTTGATGAGAATGGAGACTTTCGCTTAGTACACTCATTATTTCAAAGCATTGATGGCGTAATGGAATTTTTAGAGGGTACAGGACTGGCTGCTGTTTTTCAGAACTCAGAGATAAAAGATTTGGTGGATTATGTGTTCGGAGTGGAGACTGGGCTGGATACGAATGCCCGTAAAAATCGAAGCGGGGAGATTACAGAAAGTTTGGTTGCAAACATATTGTCAAAAGCAGGTATCAAATATCAGACACAAGTGTCATCTTACAAATTCAACAAAGTTTCCAAGGTGTTAGGGAAAGACCAGAAAGTTTTTGATTTTGTCATACACACGCCGGTAAAGACTTACCTTATGGAAGTGAACTTTTACAGTGGCGGTGGTTCTAAACTGAATGAAGTGGCTCGCTCTTATGCAGAAGTTGGTCCAAAGGTGAACAGCATAGAGGGGTATGAATTTGTATGGATTACAGATGGTATAGGGTGGAATGCTGCGAAAAACAAATTGGAAGAAGCGTTTTATACCATACCTAAGATATACAACCTGACCAGTCTTAAAGACTTTATCGCAATAATCAAACAAGAAACTCAAAGTCAAGGATGATTTCCCCTTATTATAAATCTACTAATCGAGATTTTACTCTGCTAGAAGGGGATTGCATTAAATTGCTTCCCCTTTTCAGCTTCAAGTTTGACATGATATTTGCAGACCCACCTTATTTTCTAAGTAATAATGGCATCAGCGTTCAAAGCGGTAAAATCGTCAGTGTGAATAAAGGTGAATGGGACAAAGGTGGAACCATAGATTCTGTAAATGCATTCAATTTACAGTGGATTTCCCTATGCAGGGAAAAGCTAAAGGAGAATGGAACAATATGGATAAGCGGTACATATCACAACATCTTTTCCGTAGCCAACGCCTTGCAACAGTTGGGCTTCAGGATTCTTAATGTCATCACATGGGCAAAAACCAATCCTCCGCCAAATATATCTTGCCGTTTTTTCACATACAGCACGGAGTTCGTAATTTGGGCGAGGAAATGCAAAACTAAGCCCCACTATTACAATTACGAATTGATGAAACTCATCAATGGAGGAAAACAGATGACGGATGTATGGCAATTGCCGGCTATCGCCCGTTGGGAAAAGTCTTGCGGAAAGCATCCTACACAAAAGCCACTAAGTCTGTTAGTCCGGATAATCCTTGCATCGACTGAACCTAATTCATGGATACTTGATCCATTTGCAGGGAGTAGCACAACGGGGATTGCCGCCTCACTGACAGGGAGACGTTTTCTGGGTATTGAACAAGATGGTGACTTCTTGGCTCTAAGCAAAGCACGCAGAGAGGAAATCAATGATAGCGACTTGCGAACGACATATTGCGGAAAAATCAAAGATATGGCTTATATACCATCTCGGCAGATCGTTTGCGAAGACTTTCCAAACGATTACGGATTACCTTTTTGATGACCAACGGAAGGAACAAGAAGTTTCCTGAGAACCTTGCCATAGAAACATAGAAATCTGTTTTTCAAAACCATTCCAAAAGACGTACAACCCAGCAAGGCTAAAAGTTTCATTCTTCACCAGCAATTTGTGAATAACCGCCGCAAAGGACTGGCTAACACCCCCTCACCACCACTTCATTGGCGGTAATCAACGTGGATATCATCTACACATTTTATACAAATTCACTCCGTGCAAAGCATAAAAGCCAGAAAAAGGACGGCTATTCGTTCCATGCCCCGCAACGCGGACAACGCCCCTTGGCACGGAGCTTCGCCCCGCAACGACCGCACACGTATGGGCAACGGGCATAGCGGAAATAACGCCACAAGGCCCACCACGCGTAAACCAACAGGCAGGGATAGCCCACATAACATAATGTGGCAAAGGAAAAGAACAGGTAGCACACCACACAAACGCCCAACAAGGAGAACAAATAAAGCAAAGCCTCCGACAAAGGCAACTGGCGGCACACATCTTCCACCGAAGCAATGGCCAAAATGACAATCAGCCACACGGAAGCCACAAAAAGCCCAAGGATGAACGGCAAACCAAACGGATTCAACGTCGGATGGTAATAAAACTCCATCCATGTGTCCGGCACAAAATTCTGCATACTGGCATAAAGCGTTGCCGCACCGGAAAGCGTGAGGCAAAGCAACGTGGGATAGCAGCTTCCCACATCATCGAAATGCACGACATGGAAACGTTTCCGTCGCATGCGACGCACCAAATAAACCACCGACAAGGCCGCCAAAAGGGCTATAAACCAAATCAGATGGGTGTCGCTGAACGTATGGATAAAATAAGAGATGGAATCATCGGGAATGGCCTCCGACAGCAAATCCGACTCACGCACCCAGCCCATCGTGTATTGGTCGCGTGCCACCTTCACCCACACCGAATCCACCGAATCTTCCGGCACAATCATGATGTCGGCCACCACCAACCGGTCGTCTCCGAACACCGTCACACTATCGGCACCCGCATCCGCCCGTCCCGGATTGTGATAAGGATGGGAAGATTGCAGGCAAAGGCTGTCGCCCACCAACAGAAAATTGAAGTTCTCCGTATAGTGGTGCGTCGCCTCAAAATCCAACGAGTCTTTCCGACTCTCCGTCAAGTCCCACTCGTCGGAATAGTCGGGCTTTTGGTAATAACAAGCCGAAAGCAAAACCACGCACCCGCACCACACGAACAACCATCCCAAAATGCTATTTCTCATCGGCATACACAATCATTTGGCAGTGCTTGCAGTCGAAAGCCAGCCTGAAACGGCGGCCATCAGGAAGCGACAAGTAATAAGGTTCCTTAAACGGAGATTCCGTGCCGCCATGGCGCGGACACCATCCCATGCTGTAACGCAGGCAATGGCGGCAGAACATCAAAGCCGCCCCGGCAGGTTCGCGTTGTTCGAAGGCCGGTTCGATGCGTTCCGCGCCTTGACTGTGGTAAAAGTTTGCAGCTTCGCGGTTCATCACATTGGCCAAATAAGTCAATTCGCGCGGCACAAACGGCATCGGCGCTCTCCCCCGCCGCACCTCTTCCGCACGGGTATAAGCCGTGGGCAACAAGCGCACCGGACGCGGATAGTTCATCCGGCGAACCGACAAGAGCCGTTCCACTACCGTGCGCCGCCATTCCGCCCACACGGAAGAAGGGACAAACCAGTCGCCCGTCAGGAGGAAACCCACCCCGGCAGCCTCAAACGGTGTGTTACCCAGCTTGGACAACTGCGCCCTGACATTTTCCGCCTGCCCGCTGCGAGCCTGTTCTTTCGGATAAGGGAAAGCCACGGAAACTGCCACTTCGTCCTCGTCTTGCAAATCCAAACGGAAGCCACCACGAAACTCGCCCACCGTCCACCAAACTGCGATTTTCCGCACGGCAGAAGGACGGGCGAGCACATCCGAGAAAGCCTTGTCAAAGTTCCGGTAAAGTCGGACATGGGGACGGATACGCGGCATCTCGGCAGGATAAATCTTATTGTCTTCCACCCGATTCACGCGGAAACCTTGGAGATTTCCCTGCGCATCCAAGAAACAAAGCCCGTCGCCGTTGGCAAACGGCTTGACACCCGCCACCACGATATGGTTGCCCTGCACGGCCTTCACCGTTCCCACTTCTTCTCCGACCGCCTTGGGCGTATGGAACGAAAAGATGTCCGGAGTGCGGCCATCCAGAAAATAACGGGTAAAACCGCGATTGAAACTTTTGTCCAATTGGGGCGTGAACTTCAACGCGACATGCCCCGAAGAAGCCCGCCGGTATTCCGGCCTGCGCTTGAAAATTTCATCCAACCGGTTGCGATACCATGCCGTCACGTTCTTCACGTAGGCCGCATCCTTCAATCGTCCCTCGATTTTCAATGAAGACACGCCTGCGTCCAACAAACGTTCCAAGTCACCGCTGCGGTTCATGTCCTTCAACGAAAGCAGATGTTTCCCCCGTTCTATCACACGGCCGTCCCTATCCGTAATGTCAAACTTCAAACGGCAAAACTGCGCACACTCCCCCCTGTTCGCGCTGCGCCCGAAACAATGCTGCGACACGTAGCACTGCCCGCTGTAGCTCACGCACAACGCCCCGTGGACAAACACCTCCAACGCCACGTCGCAAGCCTCGTGCACCGCGCGTATCTCTTCTAACGAAAGTTCACGTGCCAACACCACCTGGCTGAAGCCCAACTCCTGCAGGAACCTGGCCTTTTCCGGCGTCCGGTTGTCCATCTGCGTACTGGCATGCAGGGGAATTGGCGGCAACGACATCTCCAAGAGTGCCATGTCCTGCACGATAAGCGCATCAACACCTGCCCGGTAGAGTTCCCACACGAGGCGTTCCGTCTCGGCCAGTTCCTCGTCTTTCAATATAGTGTTGACCGTCACATATACTTTCACGCGGAAAAGATGGGCATAGTCCACCACCCGGGCAATGTCTTCCACCGGATTGCCAGCCGAAGCCCTCGCGCCGAAACGCGCCGCGCCGATATAGACGGCATCCGCGCCATGGTCAATAGCCGCCATGGCACACTCCATATCACGTGCCGGAGCCAAAAGCTCCACTGGTCGCCGCGCAGTCATCGGATATTGTTAATGTCGTAAGGAGTTTCCTGGTAAACGTAATAGTTCAGCCAGTTGGAGAACAACAGGTTGCCATGTGCCCGCCATGTCACCAGCGGCCCTTCGGCGGGGTCGTTGTGACAATAGTAATTCACCGGCATATCAATCGGCAACCCCTTCTCCAAGTCGCGGCGGAACTCCGTATCAAGGGTGTAAGGAGAATATTCCGCATGTCCTGTCACATAGAACTCTCGACCGCCACGCGCCATGACCATGCAGACCCCCGACTGCGGCGACTCGGCAATGACTTCCAGCCCCGGCACATTCACCACGTCCTCGCGGCGAATCTCCGTATGGCGGCTGTGCGGCATGTAGAACTCGTCGTCGAAACCCCTGAAAATGGGCAACGTGGGCATGAGCGGGTATTGCTTGAAGATGCCGAACATTTTTTTGTCCAATTTATATTTGGGAATGCCGTAGTAATGGTAAAGCCCGGCCTGCGCCGCCCAGCAAATATAGAGGGTAGAGGTGACATGCGTCCGCGCCCAATCGAAAATCTCCGTGATTTCAGTCCAGTAGTTCACCTCTTCGTATTCCAAATGTTCCACAGGCGCCCCCGTGATAATCATGCCATCGAACTTTTCATCCTTCATCAACTCAAAGTCCCGGTAAAAGGCTTTCATGTGCTCAATGGGCGTATTCTTGGAAGTGTGCCCCTTCACCTTCATGAAAGCGATTTCAATCTGCAACGGCGTATTGGAAAGCAGGCGAATCAGGTCTGTTTCAGTCGTAATCTTCAACGGCATCAGATTCAGGATAACGATGCGCAACGGACGTATGTCCTGCGCGGAAGCCCGCGAATTGTCTATGACAAAGATATTTTCCTTTTTCAACAGCTCAATGGCGGGAAGCTTATCCGGTAAATTTAATGGCATATTTCTGTACGTTTTTCTAATCTGTTCTTGCAAAGTTACTAAAATCCCGCCGAAAAGCCCGCGTTTTTAACGCAACACGCGGAACGATTTAGAATCTTTATCGTTCCGCGTGTGAAAAACACTTTATCCTTATGGACAAGACTTACCAAATGGCAACGCGCTCGGCTTTCGGGACGAACATCTTGTCGCCTTCCTTGATGCCGAAAGCCTCATACCAAGCGTCGATGTGAGGCAACGCGCCATTCACCCGCCAACGACCCAACGCATGCGGGTCGCTCTTGGTGCGCGAACGGATTTCCTCGTCGCGGATGTTATCGGCCCACACGTATGCGTAGGAAAGGAAGAACCGCTGTTCGGGAGTGAAGCCATCGGCTTCTTGCAACGGATTCTCCTTCATGGCTTCCTGCAAGGCATTGTAGGCCACCATCAAACCGCCGTGGTCGGCCAGGTTCTCGCCCAAGGTCAACGCGCCATTGGCATGCAAGCCCGGCAATACTTCGATGTTGTCAAAGAAATCCTTCATCACCTTCGCCCGTGCCTCGAAACGCTCTGCGTCGCCCGGTGCCCACCAGTCGGTCAGGTTGCCGTTCTTGTCAAACTGGCGGCCTTGGTCATCGAATCCGTGCGTCATTTCATGGCCGATTACCACGCCGATGGCCCCATAGTTGCAAGCATCGTCAGCCTCCATGTTGAAGAAAGGCGGCTGCAGGATACCTGCGGGGAAACAGATTTCGTTGGTCGTCGGGTTATAATAAGCGTTCACGGTCTGCGGTGTCATGTACCACTCGGAGCGATCTACCGGTTTGTTCAACTTGCGGTCAATGAGATAAGCCAAGTCAAACTCATTGCTGCGCACGATATTCGCCCAATAGCTGTCATTCTTGATTTCCAAGTCTGAATAATCGCGCCACTTGTCGGGATACCCCACCTTGACGGTAAAAGCATCCAGTTTTTCCAAAGCGACCTTCTTGGTTTCCTCGCTCATCCAGTCCTGCGCCTGGATGCGGACGGCCAACGACTGCTGCAAGTGCTCCACGAGCTTGACCATGCGCTCCTTGGCCGCAGCCGGGAAATACTTCTCCACGTAGAGTTGCCCGAGCCCTTCGCCCAAAACGCCGTCCACCGTGCCCACGGCTTTCTTCCAACGGGGTTGGTCTTGCTGTTTCCCACTCATCACACGGCCATAGAAGTCGAAACGGCAGGCACGGGCCTCGTCGCTCAAATAAGATGCCGCCGCGTTGGCCAGCCTCCATTGCAGGTAAGCCTTTTGGGCTTCGACCGGAGCATCGGCCAATATCTTCTCCACTTCGTGGATAGGCTCGGGTTGCGCCACGCTGACTTCCTTCACGTCTTTCATGCCCAACGTGTCAAACAACAGTTTCCAATCAATGCCTGCATAATCCTTCAGCAAGTCGGCGTATGACATCTTGTGGTAGTTGGCCTCCGGGTCGCGCTGTTGCGTGGCCGTGTAAGTCGGCCCGGCGATGCGGGTCTCAATGGCCATGACGGCTTCCATCTTCTGTTTAGCCACTTCCGGTGCAAAGCCACACAAACCAAACATTTTCTCCATATATGCCTTGTAAGCTTCACGGATGTGCACCGTGGCCGAATCGTTGTCCAAGTAATATTCCTTTTCAGGCAATCCCAGGCCACCCTGCACGATTTGCAACAGGTTCATGTCGCTGTTCTTGAAATCCGCGTCGATATAGAAACCAAAATACCCCGCGATGCCTTTGCGCATCATGCCGGCCATCATGGGAAACACGTTCTTGCGGTCGCCAATGGCCTCAATGGCCTGCAAATCGGCCTGGATAGGCGCGAACCCGTCGTTGTTCTGCTTCACGCTGTCCATCACGATGTTGTACAAGTCACCAATTTTCTGCGCCAACGACCCATCGGCCTGCTTCCCCGCAGCCAGTTCCTCAATCAGTCCGCGCAATTGCTTGTTGTTGTTCTCAATCAGCTGCTCGAACGTGCCGAAACGGGAATATTCCGCCGAGAGGGGATTGGCCTTCCGCCACCCGCCACAGGCATAGTCGTAAAAATTGTCGCCCGGCTTGACCGTCAAATCCATGTTTTTCGGGTCGATGCCGGTCTTCAAGCCGGTCTGCGTCTCACATCCCACGGCAAGGGACGCCAACGCCATGAATGATAAAAAATGTCTCAACTTCATCCTATTTTATATTTTAAGATTATTTCCCAAAATTATCCGGCTTGCGCCTCCTCTAGTGCCAACGAAGCCGCTTCCCACTCGTTCACCACCTCGTCCAACTGCTTTTTCAACGCGCCGTGGCGGCTATACAATGTCGTGTCTGCCGCCCCTTCCGGCGTGGCCATTTGGTCTTCCAGGATTTTCACGGCTGCTTCCAATTCGCCGATTTGGGCTTCGCATTGCTCCACCGCTTTCTCCAATTTGCGGATTTTGCGTTGGCGTTCCTTCTGCTGTTCATACGTCAGCCTGTTTTGGCTGACGGTCTTTTCTTCCGCAGCCTGCCCCGTGCCGGATGAAACAGAAAGCGACGGTTTCTGCAGTTCGTTCAAGGACGCGATGTTCTTCTTTTGCAGGAAATCGTAAATGCCGCCCAAGTGCTCTTTCACCAAGCCACCGCCAAACTCATACACTTTCGAAACTAGCCCGTCAAGGAACTCACGGTCGTGGCTCACCACGACAACCGTGCCGTCAAAATCGCGGATGGCATCCTTCAACACGTCTTTCGAACGCATATCAAGATGGTTCGTCGGTTCGTCGAGAATCAGGAAGTTCACCGGTTCCAGCAACAACTTGATCATCGCCAGACGGCTACGCTCCCCGCCGGAAAGCACCTTGACTTTCTTGTCGGACGCCTCGCCGCCAAACATGAAAGCACCCAAGATGTCGCGGATTTTCAGTCGCACGTCGCCCTTGGCCACACGGTCTATCGTGTCGAACACCGTCAGCTCGCCATCCAACAGCTGCGCCTGGTTCTGCGCAAAATAGCCGATTTGCACGTTGTGCCCTATCTTCAGATGCCCGTCAAACGGGATTTCGCCCATGATGCACTTGACGAGCGTGGATTTCCCTTCTCCGTTCTTGCCCACGAATGCCACTTTCTCGCCTCGTTTCAAGGTGAGATCCACATCGTGGAACACCACATGGTCGCCGTATGCCTTCCGTACGCCCTCGCAAATAAGCGGATAATCGCCGCTCCTCGGTGCCGGCGGAAATTTCAGCCTCAACGCGGACGTATCCACCTCGTCCACCTCCACCGGCACGATTTTCTCCAACTGCTTGATGCGGCTTTGCACCTGCACGGCCTTGGTGGGTTTGTAACGGAAACGCTCGATAAAGTCCTTGATGTCAGCAATTTCTTTCTGCTGGTTCTCGTAGGCCCTGAGTTGCTGTTCCCTACGCTCGGCCCTTAAGCGCACGTATTCATCATACTTCACCTTGTAGTCATAGACGCGCCCGCAGGAAATCTCCAACGTACGGTTTGTCACATTGTTGATGAATGCGCGGTCGTGGCTCACCAGCACCACGGCGTTGGCTTTCGTGGCCAGGAAATTTTCGAGCCACTGGATGCTCTCAATGTCCAAATGGTTGGTCGGCTCGTCGAGCAAAAGCACGTCGGGATGGCGCAACAACAGCTTGGCCAGCTCGATGCGCATGCGCCAGCCTCCACTGAACTCGCTCGTGGGACGTTCGAAATCCTCGCGCACGAAACCAAGCCCCAGCAACGTGCGCTCCAGCTCCGCATGGTAGTTCAACCCGCCCATCATCTGGTAACGCTCGCTCTCCCGCGTGAATTTCTCCACAAGGGCCATGTAACCCTCACTTTCATAGTCCGTCCGTTCGGCCAATTCATTATTCAACCTCTCCAACTGCTCCTGCATTTGGCTGATATGGGCGAAAGCCTGTTCGGCCTCCTCGCGCACCGTGTGGCAGTCGCTCAACACCATCACCTGCGGCAAATAACCAATGGTCGTGCCACCCGAAACGGAAACCGTGCCGGAGGTGGGCTGTTGCAACCCGGCGATGATTTTCAGCATCGTCGATTTGCCCGCCCCATTCTTCCCCACAAGGGCAATGCGGTCTTTGTCGTTAATGACATAGGACACGTCATGGAACAGCGGCGTGACCCCGAACTCTACTTTTAAATTGTCTATCGAAATCAATGGTCTGCTATTTTTGCCGCAAAATTAGCCAAACTTCACGACATGAAGAAATGGTTTGGGACAAAACAAATTCCAAGAGACAAAACCACAAGCACCCGCAAATAACCCCGCCCCGTACGATAAAAAGTCTTTTGTCCTATGCCGCGCGCTTTTTGCTCTCATTAATCATATAATAATAAGCCGCACACGCCGTCAGGAAATACACGCCCGTTTGAATCCACAATCCCATGAACTCGAATTTCACGTCCTCCAGCAAAGCCCCCATCGTATTGAGCCGCACGAAACCGTTGATGCCGAACGTGGACGGGGCAAGCCACGACACATAACGCCAAAAATCGGGCACCGCCACGCCCGGCCACGAAATGCCCGAGATGAACAGCAAGGGCAAGGAAGTGAACACAAACACCAGCATGCACGTCTCCCGCTGGACGACCAGCAGGGAAAGCGTCATGGAGAAAAAGATGCAAGCCAGCAGATAAGGCAACAGGAAAGCAAACAAGTCGGCAGCCTGTGGTATCTGTACAAGGCTGAACAACCGGGGCACCACCAACAGCACCCACACGCAGACCAAAACATACAGCATGAGGTAGCAAAGAGCCTTTCCCGCCACCAGGCGCACCGTGCCGCGGCCTCCGCCATGCTCCAATTGCGTATGGAACATACCCAGCTCGCGCGCCGTCCCGTTGATCATGCCAATGCCCAGCAACAGGGTCTGCTGAATCACAAGCATCAACACGGCCGGTATCAGGAAACTGGCAAAACCGCTGGCCGGATTGAACAACGCCACATCCTCGTATGCCAAAGGAGACGTGGAGACTTCGTCCTGCCGCGCAGTGGTATTGCCAAGCCTGTGCACCTGCACCTCCGCACCCATGTCCAGTGACACTTCAGTGCAAGACAGCAGCAACGCCTTGTAGTAGAGCAAACCGCTCATGTCGCAATACAGGCTGACATGAGCCTGCCCGCCACGGTTCACCTCGCGGCTGAAATTCTCCGGCACACGGATAATGCCATAAACCTCCGCGCGACGCAACATCTCCCTGGCCTCCCCCATGTTCCCCGTGCGGGCCACCACCCGCACGTCCGGCGTGGCATCCACCCGGCGGACAAACTCGCGGCTCATGGCCGTCTCCCCGTCATCGACTACCACCACGGGCACTTCCCTCACCACCTCGCCCGTATAGATGAGCGCATAGAGCAAAGGATAAAACAGCGGCACAAGAATGAAAAAGATCAATGCCCCTTGGTCGTGTACGACGCGGCGCACCTCTTTGCGCCACACGGCAAACACATCGCCTGCGGCTTCACGGAACAAAATACGCAAATCTTTCATCTTTTTCATCCTACATCAAGGTATATAATCATACTCCAACAGCACTGTTTTTAGCCGTCTGAGAAACAACATGGGAAGCAACACAAACAGCAACAGTGCAAAATAAGACCGCCAAACATACGCCATCGGGTAACCGTTCAGCGTCTGGCTGACATAAATCAGGAAATAATGCCGTAAAGGGAACAAGTTGCTCAAAGCTTGCAATGCCGGATGCATCGCCATCACCGGAAACGAGAAACCGGAAATGGAAAAAGACACCACGCCCCACAGGGAGCAGGCACTCAGAGCCAGCCGCAACGTGGGCAACACGGCAATGAGAAACACACCGAAAGCCTGCGAGGCCACCACCCACAACAACGTGGCCAACAGGAGCGGCCCGATGCCGCTATGGCACGGGAAGCCCAACACGCCATAAAGAAACACATCGTATGCCGCAGCCACAGCAAAGAATATCAACGTGTGGGGCAACAATTTTCCCATTAACGCGCAAAACACATCATCGCCCGCCATGGCCATCCACTGCCGTGATGTGCCATCCTTGATTTCCACGCCGATGGAAAACACCGTCACCATGAAAATCAACAGCATCAGTATGCCGGGCAAAATCGTGTTGTTCAGATATACCGAATAGTTCAACCATGGATTAGACAGCGGATGCGTGTCTATCACTATCGGCTGCAGGAAAGCCATCGCCATGCGTTCGTCCACGCCCTTGGCCTGCAACACCTGCAACCCGACCGACGCGTTGGCCAGCACCGACATGGTGCGCAAATCCCGATAAAGCAAAGAGCCGGCAATGAGCAAGCTGTTGTTGGTGTAAAAAGAGACCTTTGGCTGTCGGCTGGCCAATAATTCCCGCGTCGTGCCTTCGGGAATATAATAAAAAGCATAAATTTCTCCCCGCTGCATCGCCCTCCGCGCCTCCGTAACCGACGGATAGGTTTCTGTCAAACGTGTTTGGCTGAATGCATCCAAATTCCGCAAAAGATTCCGCGTAACGGACGTATTGTCTTCATCCACCACGCCAACCGGCATATCGGAAGGCAACCCCTCATACATCAACGTCGTGAAGAACAACAGGCATGCCACGGGTGCCACCACCATGCAAAAGAGATAGAGCGGCCGGGCTACCAGCCGCCGCAACTCGCGCGAAGCGATATTCACTATGCCTTGAAAGAAACGCATGGAAAGGAAATGCTCAACGTTCAATAACCACCGACATGCCCGGGCGCAAAACATCTTCCACACCCTGCGGCACAGCGCGCACCTCGAATGTCTTCAAGTCGAACTGCCCCCGTGTCTTCGTGGCTTTCCATGCCGCATAAGTCCCGCGGTCTTTCAGGTAAGTGACTTTCAACTTGATGTCTTTTCCAAATGCAGGAACATAAGCCGTAATCTCCTGCCCCACGGCAAGTCCTTGCAACAAGTCCTCCCTCACGTTGAATGTCGCCCAACGGTCGTCAAGCATCGTCACGTTCATGATGGGCGCGCCACTGCCCACCAGTTCGCCGACCTCGGGGAATATCTCGGACACCTCACCATCCATCTGTGCGCACAACACGGTCTCTTTCACGTAAGCGTCCACTTCGGCCACCGCCCCTTGGGCCTGTGCCACTTTGGCAGCAGCAGCTTCTTTGTCCTCGCGCTGCGCCCCGTTGCGCGCCATTTCATATTGCGACCGCGCGGCCTTCTCCGTAGCTGCCATGGCCTGGTAGTTCGCATACGCCTCGTCGCGTTTCTGCGCACTCATCACCCCTTCCTCATACAGGCGGTTGACGCGCCCATAGGATTTCTCCGCGATGTCCAGTCCTGCCTTCGCCTTCTGCCACATCTCGTAAGCACCCTGCAGCAGTTCGGCCCGTGTGCCCCGGTCGGCCTTTTGCTTCACGGCCTCGGCCGCCCGTTCCACCGCCTCGGCCTGCGAAAGCTTGGCCATCACATCAGGCGCCTCCAACACGACCAGCGTATCGCCGGCCTTCACATGGTCGCCCTCCTGCACGTAAAAGTGCAAGATGCGCGATGGGACTTTGCTCGACACCCGATATTCAGATGCCTCAATCTGTCCTTGTATGACCTCATCATCGCGCCCCAACAAACACATTCCGGCCACCGCCACGACAATGACCACCACCACGAGGGCAACCAACGCCCACGTCACGCTCTTATATTCTCTACTTTTTTCCATAGTCTTTCTGTTTTTTATATGCTGGGATTATTTATTTCCAAGCACCCAACGTGCCCATCGCCTTTTGCAGATAAGCGTGTGCCAGCCTCATGTCAATCTGCGCGTCAATCTGTTCCGACTGCGCCGAAAGCCAGGCCGCCTGAGCCTCCATCACATTCGACACGGGAATCACCCCTTCCTTGAAACCTTTTTCGGCATACCGGAGATTTTCCTCCGCCTTTTCCATGTTTTTCAACGACATGTCCAGCCGCTTCTTCGCCTCGGTTTGCTTGAAGATGCCTTGGTTGACCTGGAGAGTGATTTTCTCCTGCGCCTCGCTCCGCTGCAAGCCTGCGATGCGCGCTTCGCTCCGTGCCGAACGCACCTTGTAAACTCCTTCGTTCCAATGGAAAATGGGCACGGAAAGCAAGACTCCCACGTTCCACATTCCCCGGAACCTGTTTTCGAAGCCATTCAACAAGGCGGGATTTGACACCATGTATCCTCCCGTCAACGCCAACGAAGGCAACATCTCAGAGCGCGCCACGCGCACCTTGTCCTCATATATTCTGCGGGCAAGATCCAAGCTCTGCAACTCCGGGCGGTTTGCAAACGCACGTCCCACGGCCTCCTGCGCCCCAGGCACTTCTTCCGCAATTTCCCACGTCCAGTCCGCACGGCCTTCGTCGGCCAACATGAGCGGGGTGTCCAAATCCAACCCGCACAACTGGCACACCAGCATCTTCGACAAGGCCAGCCCGTTCTCCACTTTGGTCAACAACATTTCAGCCTCGTTCAGTTTCACCCTCACGGTCAGGCCGTCGGCCTTGGTCGCCACCCCCTCGCGAATCATCTTTTCCACGTCGCTGTCGAGCCGCTTGACCAATGCGAGGAAGCTCTCCGCCATCTTTCTCTTATAGCTCAACGAGACAGCCGTCCAATAAGCATCGTCCGTCTGGTATATCACTTCCTGCAACTGCGTGTCGTGCTGCGAACGCGCCAACGCCTCGGAAGTCTTCATGATACGGTGATAAGCACGGATTTTACCTCCCATATATAAAGGTTGGGACACCGTAACGGCTCCGACCCACACATTGCGGGTATCCGTGCGGAACGCGTCGGTCAGTTCGTCCCCCAATTGATTCAACGCCCCTGTCAGCCCGTTCAAGGCACCGCCCTGCATGGCTTGCTGCATGGAAGCGGCCAATTGCGGATTGGCCTGCGCGATCTGCTGGATAAGGGGAGTAGCCGCCTGCACAAAACCTTGCTGAAAATGCGTCCCCAGGCCACTCAACCTGGCCTTCTGCCCATCGTCCAACAAGGAAATCTCTTCACTAAAAAACATGTAGCCGCCCGTTGCCGAGAAGTCCGGAAGGAAATTCGTAAACGCCGCCTTGCGGTCGTAACACGCTTTTTCCATTTTTTCCTTGGCCATGAGCAGGCTCTTGTTGTTCGCAATGGCCAAGCTCCGGCAACTGTCCAGGTTCAGCACCCGTTGCGCCCGCAATCCGCCGGTCACGACCATCAGTATCAAAAGTCCGACAAGTCTTTTCATTGGCTTAATCTTTTAATTCGTTCTCCCGTTGCCCGATAATTGCATAGGCAACGGAACAAAGATATAACAAAATAGGTCAAACCCGTCAAAGTTTAACCTATTTTTATACAAATTGCATGTCGGCTACATTTCAGGAACTGTTTTGACTTCCTACAAACAGTTTCCGTTTCTTACTTCTCGTAATTGAAGCTGGCGTTTCCGATGTTGTGCCCGTCGGCAAAGATAGCCACGCGGTAAGTGCCTTTACTTAGGAACTCGTTGACATCCCAATACACCGTCACCTTGGTGGCCTCTCCGGTATATTCGATATCCCGTTTGGCCGAATATTCCAAATTCCTGTTTTCGTAAGCAAATGTCCCGCCATTGGTCAACACTTCATTGTTGGGCTTTGTGATGCGGACATAAATGCTGCGGTTGCCAGCCTGTGCCGTAATGTTCCGCGAGATGACGAAACTCACCACAAATTTCTTCACATCCTTTATCTTCCGGGCCTTCTTGCCCCGCTTGTTCTGTCCCACCATCGTGATGCCCGTGGCATCCAGCTGGGAAGCAATGGCCACCTTTTCGCTCAGCGTCTCTTTCTCCGTGGAAAGGTTGGTGATGGTCTGCGTAGCCTGCGTGTATTGCGCCTTCACCTGTTGGTTCTCGTTGCGCAATTGCTCGTTGACGCGGTTCAACGAATCAATCTCGTGCACATAACTGCGGAGTATCTGGCGCAAAGTGGCTAATTCCTTTTTCAGCCGCCGGATTTCTGCGGCATCGGTAGCCTTCACCTGCCGCAATTCCTCCAGCAATGCCTCCGTGCGCTGCTGTTCCTTGTCCAGTTGGGCAATCAGCGAATCGTTGTTGATTTGCGTCTTCATCTCGCTATACTGCTTGGCAAAGCTGGCATATTCGTTCTCCATCTCGCGCTTGTCCATCTCTGCCAACATCAACAATTCTTCCTTTTCCGCCTTTTCCTGCCACAGGGAATAGATTAAAAATCCTAATCCGGCACACAATATTACCCCTACGGCTACTGCAATCGTGATATGTTTCTTGTTCATAAACCTGTCCCGTCCGGCGCATTTCCCGCGCGGTTCTCTAATATATTAAAGAATAACGGGGGCAAAGATAAGCGTTTTTCCGTCAAGACAAAAGGAAAAAACTTCTTTTTTTTGCCCCCATGTCCCATTTCACCTTATCGGACAGACATGTACGGCACGGAGACACCTCGAAAATGCCGCTCGCCCCTGCATTTTCGAGACATCTACGCCCTCATCCTGCAAACGGGCCAACGCAGCCATGCACTGTTCCAGCCTCCCCCGCCACGCCAACCACACATTTTACCGTCATTTTTTTCGCTTTTCTCACAAATTTTCCGTATTTTTGCATACGGGCATTAATCCGTAGAAAGGAGACATCAAGGACAACCTTAAATTTCACGAACCCCTTCGGGAAACCGAAAAGGAACACATCGCGGAAACGACAGGCCGTTTCAACGCCACGCGAAAAGACATAAACGGACACTATGCCATCAGCATTGCCACCCCTTTCCGGCGATATTATGCCTTATGGCGCATTTTCGAAGACGGGAGAACGCCTTTGTTCATCCGCACATTAGCCGAAACGGCGACCATGGCCTTGGGCAAAGCCATGGAAGTGCTGAAGCATTGCGCAGTCCGCCTGGAATGGAAAGACAACGAGACTTTCACGCCTTTTTATGAACAGACCTACGACACGCTCCCCTTCGGCAAATACCAAGGGAAGCGCATTGCGGAAGTCTATTACATAGACCCCGGTTACGTGCTTTGGCTCGCCAACAAGTTCGAACCGGAGAAAAAAAAGCTTTTAAAGCTCAAAGCCACGGCCTGTAGCTTTGCGTCTATCCATGCCGAGCTTTCTCCCCCGCGCCGCGCAACCTATCATTCGCCCAGCCAGTTTGTAGGCACCAAAGGAACAAGATTGCCACGCATGACACTCAAGGTGCTATATGTAAAACAACAGGTAGATACTTACAAACCGGACTTCTACATCGACCAGCGCGTGATTGCCGCCGACCGCTTGGGCAACCGCTACACGTTCACGGAAAAAGCTGCGGGACGAAGCCAAACCCCGAAAGCCCTGAGCTGCTTCAGCCGCGCCTTCTCGCCAGGCATGGAAATCACGTTGGAATCGGCCAAGGTCATGGGGCACTACGAAAGCCGCGGTGTGAAATACACGCGACTGGGATTTTTGAAATATGCCGCAAACGGCCCAAATCCGCAGTAATGACAATGCCCCCTGAAAGGGACATTATCCGGATTTCGGCGCGAAAGGAAACGCACCCCCTGCGCACATCCTTCCATTGGCAGAATGACACTTTCGGGTGCGCATTGACAATTTGCTCATTTTCACCTCCTGGGATTCGCGTATTCGGCCGCCGGGACAGGACGGCGCGGAAAGAACGCAGCCACACGCGCCATGCGGGAATCAAAATGTCGCGGAATCCCCTCAAAACCTGCCCTTTTGACGGGACACGGGACACTCCCGGCGCGGAAGCCCGGCTGTCGGGAAAGCCCGCCGGAGGATTCCGCCGACAAAATGACACGGGAAACGTGTCCGGGAAAAAGTTCCAACGGGAAGGAAAAACGCCCTCGGAGTCGCCGCGAAAAAGTTTCTGTACCGGGATTTTTTCGTCCGAGCCCCGAAATAAAAATTCCAAGCCCCGAAAAAAGAATTCCGGGGCTCGGAATTTCGCGTTCCGGCCCCGAAATTTCTCGTCAGACTGCTCCAAAAAGTAAATGTCTCTGACAAAACATTGCACAGAAGCCCCGCTTTGTGCAAAAAAATCGCGCAAAAGCCTGCTATTTGGGCCGGATTGCGCAAAAGTCACGTCACGAAAATCAGCCAAAACGGAACAAATTGTCTGTTTTCACAAGCATTTCATGACATCCTGCCAAAGGCGGTGAAACTGCCTGGTGAGTGAAGCGAACCTGCGGAAATTCAAGTCCCTCAAATCCAGGCTTCGAAGAAGTCCAACCGCAATCCGAAACGTTATTCAACTTCTTCGAAGCCGATAAGTAAAGTGTCCGATCGCCCGCAGGTTCGCTTCGCTCACCAGCGGTCACGTATTGCCAGAGCCTCTTCAAGACTCTGATTATGCAAAGTACATCCGAAAAAAAATCTTTCAACCATCTATGATTTCAAATCCATCGCAGCAAAGAATTTGTCCGTCCGCAGGAAAACTCCTCCGCCTTGTAGGGGAGGTGGGACAGTTTTGCCATCCGTATGGTGAAAAAAGGGTCGTTACGACCCCCGTCGCATGGAGAACAGAAGGGGCGTTACGTCCTGCACAGAGTTTATCAAATCCCCACTAAATTTCTACTGCCCCCGTCACTCCAGCACCGTGACTTTCTTCACCACCACTTCTTTCAGCGGACGTTCCTTTGCCGTCGGCACATTTCCAATGGCCTCGGCCACCCCGATGCCTTCCACCACCTCGCCGAACACAGTGTATTCCCCGTCCAAGTGCGGTGCGCCGCCCACGGTCGTATAAGCCTGTTTCTGTACTTCGTTGAAAGGCAAAGGCGGATGGTTGGCCACCTTCATTTCCGCCTCGTGCAGCAAAGAGTCTTTCAAGGCTTGCAAGCCTTCCTCATCTCCCTTGCGCCGCAACAGATACAGGTCTTTCATCCGCCCGCGCGACAATTCCTCATAAAGCGTGTCCACCCGGCTTTGGTAAATTGCCGAATACAACTCCATGAGGGTGGTAATCGTATAAGTGTCGCCCGTCACGATATAGAACTGGGTGCCGCTGGAAGCCTTTTCCGGATTCACATAATCGCCCATGCGCGCGGCCGCCAACGCCCCCTTCTTATGGAAATGGCGCGGATAGCGGATTTCTGCCGGAATCGTGTAACGATAGTCCGACGTGTCCACCGTGAGCGGGACACCGGCGGGTTTGAGAGCCGGGTCGCCCGTCTGAATCATAAAGCCGCGCACCACGCGGTGGAACAACATGTTGTCATACGCCCCCGCTTTGGCCAACTTGATGAAATTGTCGCGGTGCTTGGGCGTGTCGTTATAAAGTTTCACCTTCATGTCGCCCATGGACGTCTCAATCAATACTTCCGTTTCTTCCATTGCCTTTTTCTTTTGGGAGCCGCAAGCCATCAAAGCGACGCAACAGGCGGCATAAACAAGATGCTGAATTTTCATACTGCTGCGGATTTGGGATTCCGTCCTGCAAAAATAGGCATTTCGGCGTAATCTTGCCGCATTTTCCCTGAAAAGTCTGCCTTTTCTCAAAAAAAAGTTATTCCTTTGTATCGTGCTATTACCCGAATTATGAAAAAAAGAATCCTCAAATGGACGGTAGGCATTTTGCTGGCCCCAATTGTCCTATTCTTTATATTGGCCGCATTGCTTTACATTCCAGCCATTCAAGACTTCACTGTGCGCAAAGCCACGGCATACGCCTCGGAAGCTACCGGGATGAACGTGCATATCGGACAGTTGCGGCTCACATTCCTGTTCGACATATCCCTGCAAAACGTGCAGGTATCCGACCCAAAAGACATTTTGCTCGACGTGGAACAACTGACCGTGGACTTGAGCTTCTCGTCCATCCTCCACGGTGAAATAGACGTGGAAGGCATTGAACTCACCCAAGCATCGGTCGATACCAAGTCGCTTATCAAGAGTGTGGCCATACGCGGGCACATCGGCCATTTCTACGTGGACTCCCACGGCATCAAGCTCCCGCAGGAAACCGTCACCGTAAGCACGGCCTCGCTCTCGGATGCAGATGTGGATATCGCCTTGGGGCATTCCGAATCCACGGACACGACTTCGTCCGCAGTAAACTGGAAAATCATCCTGCCCAAAGTGGACCTCACCCGCACACGGCTCCGCCTGAGCATGCCGGGCGACAGCATGCGCGTGGAAGCCGGCATCGCGGAAGCCGCACTGCGCCATGGGCTTATCGACTTGGGGACTTCTGTCTATACCGCCAAGACTTTCGGCCTGCAGGCCGACTCCGTGCGCTACGACTTGCCCCACGAAAAACCGGCAGAAGGATTGGACGTGAACCACATCGCCCTGCGCGACGTGGGCATCGGGCTGGACTCCGTCCGCTTCGACGGACGCTCCATGGCCCTTTCGCTCAATCTTCGCGAAATGCGCATGAAAGAAAAAAGCGGGTTGGAAGTCACCTCGCTGACCGGCACGTTCCGCATGGACTCCACCTCGTTGCATGTGCCCGCCCTCATCCTACGCACCCCTGATTCTTACCTGCGGGCACAGGCCGACATGGACTTTTCCGCCGTCTCGGCACAGCCTGAAGGGAATTTCTCCGCCCGCGTCATGGGCGAACTGGGCAAACAGGACATCCTGCTTTTCGCAGGCGGTCTCCCCCCGACCTTTGTCCGGGCTTACCCGAATGCGCCGGTCGTGTTGCGCGTCGCAGCCGACGGCAACATGGACAAAATCGCCCTCCACACCCTGGAAGCCAGGCTGGCCGATGCTTTCACCCTGAAAGCCGACGGCGAACTGCGGCATTTGGCCGACTCCATCCACATGGGTGCAGACATCGGGCTCGACCTGCAGACACGCAACCTCAATTTCGTGAAAACACTGGCCGGAACTGAAAACATGCAGGACATCGCCATTCCGCACATGCGCATCAATGGCACCGCCGGTTTCCAAGGGCAACGCTACACCGCCGACCTCCAGTTGCGCGAAGGAAAAGGCACGGCACGGATGAACGCCTCCTTCGATGCCGCACGGACGGCCTACGAAGCACGGATGGACATTGACAGCCTGCAACTGCACCATTTCCTGCCCAATGATTCCCTCTACCACCTTTCGCTCACGGCCAAGGCCGAAGGACGTGGCACTGATTTCCTGAACCGGCTCACACGGCTCAGGGCCGACGTGGCCCTGGAAAGCCTGCGCTACGGGCATCTTAGCCTATCCGGCATCCGTCTCGCCGCCAACCTGGAAAACGGGAAAGGACAAATCAACCTCACAAGCAACAACCCGCTGCTGCGCATGGCCTCGCAAGCCAACGTCTCCATCGGCCGCCGCCACACCGCCCTGGACATGGTACTGGACATGAAAAACATCGACCTCTACGCCCTGGGCGTGTCCAAACAACCATTCGAAACAGGCCTGCGGCTGGACATTGAAGGCGGGACAAACCTGAAAAACGCCCACAGCCTGCATGCCAACATCTCGGACATCGCCCTTTTCGTGCAAGACACCGTGTTCCACCCCAAAAACCTGGACATGAACTTGCTGGCCACGCCCGACACGACCTATGCCGACATCTCGGCCGGCGACTTCAAACTGCGGCTGAACGGACGGAACGGATACGAAACGTTAATGAAAAGAAGCCAGGAATTCATCACCGTGGCCAACCAGCAACTGAAACGCAGGCATCTAGACCAGGATTCGCTCCGCTTGTTCCTCCCAAGTGCCACACTCAGCGTCGTATCGGGCAAGGATAATCCCATTTATAACTATCTCGCCACCGCCGGATACAAATTCGAGGACTTGCGCCTGGCCTTGGATGCCGACCCCGGAAGGGGGCTGAACGGCGGCGGACATGCCTATGCGCTGACTGTGGGCAACATCCTGCTGGACACCATTCAGATGCACATATTCCAAGACTCCACAGGCGTGAAAATGGACGGAAGGGTGCGCAACGGGCCGCAAAACAAACAATTCGTTTTTGAATCCAAGCTCAACGCCTATTTGCATGCCGTGGGCGCGGGGGCCAACCTGACCTACGTGGACGAGGACGGCAAGACCGGAGTGGATTTAGGATTGCGGGCCGACGTGGAAGAAGAAGGCATCAGGCTGGTGTTCTCACAGGCACATCCCATCATTGCCTACAGGCGGTTCGACATCAACGAAAACAACTACGTCTTCCTCGGCAACGACCGGCGAGTGGAAGCCGACATCAAGATGCAAGCCGACGACGGCACCGGAGCACGGGTGTATTCGACCCCGAACCCCGAAGCCTTGCAGGACTTGTCGGTCAACCTCTACCACTTCAACGTGGGCGAACTGATGTCGGTCATCCCTTACGCCCCGCGCATCACCGGTATGCTGGCAGCCGACGCCCACCTGATTCAAACGGAAGAAGACTTGTCCGTCGTGGCCGACTTGCAAGTGGAAAACATGGCCTATGAGGATGCCCCGTTGGGCAATATCGGAATGACGGCCGTGTATCTGCCTAATGAAGACGGCACCCACTTCGTGGACGCACGCATCGCGCGCAACGATGCGGAAGTGCTGAGCCTCTCCGGAGCATACAAGGAAGCTGAGGACGCCCGACAACTCCAAGCCGACCTGGACCTGATGGACTTCCCGTTGGCCATGGCCAACGGGTTTATCCCCGACCATCTGGCTACCTTGGAAGGCCTGGCCAACGGTTGCCTGCAATTGGACGGCTCGCCCGACCGGCCGGACGTGGAAGGCTGGCTGGCCACAAAAGGGCTGAAAATCAACTCGGCCGAATACAGTCTGGCCTTGCGTTTGGCCGACGACACCATCCGGGTGGCACAAAACATGTTGAGCCTGGACGAACTGAACGTGTACTCATTCGGCCGCAACCCGCTGGTATTCGATGGTACGGTCAATTTTTCCGACTTCAATGACATACGGCTCAACCTGCAGGTCAACGCTTCCAACTTCGAGCTTATCAACGCCAAGCGCACCCAGCAAGCCTCGGCCTACGGAAAAGTATATGTCGATGTCAACGCCCGCATGTCGGGCAACTTGAATTACATCAACATCGGCGGACGGCTCGGGTTGTTGGGCAGCACCGACGTGACTTACGTGCTCAAAGACTCGCCCCTGTCGTCGGAAGACCGGTTGAGCGGGCTGGTGACTTTCGTGGACTTCAGCGACACCACCACCGTGGAAACCAAAGAACACGCACAGCCGATGAACATGAACGTGATGATGCAAGTCAGCATCGACCAAGGCGCACAGGTGCACTGCCTGCTCAGCGAGGACCGCTCGAAATACGTTGACCTCGAAGGAGGCGGGGAACTCACGATGAACTACACCCCACAAGGCGAACTGACCCTGACGGGACGCTACACCGTGCTCAACGGCGAGATGAAATACTCCCTGCCGGTCATCCCGCTCAAGACGTTCACCATCGCTTCGGGCAGTTATGTGGACTTCAACGGCCCCATCCTGAACCCGACGCTGAACATCTCGGCTTCGGAGCGCATGCGGGCCACCGTGACCGAAAACGACGTGCCTCGCACCGTGGCCTTCGATGTGGGGCTGTCCATCACCCGCACCCTCTCCGACATGGGGCTGGAATTCACCATCAACGCACCCGAAGACATGACCGTGCAGAACCAGCTCGCGGCCATGTCCACCGAGGAACGGGGGAAAGTGGCCATCACCATGCTGGCCACGGGCATGTACTTGGCCGGAGGCACGGAAGGCACCGGCTTCTCCACCACCAACGCCCTGAACGCCTTGCTGCAAAGCGAAATCAACAACATCGCGGGCAAGGCGCTCGAAACCATCGACCTGAGCCTCGGCGTGGACCAAGAGACCACCGCCGAAGGCACCTCGCGCACGGACTATTCCTTCCGCTTCGCCAAACGGTTCTGGGGCAACCGGGTGAGCATCATCGTGGGCGGCAAGGTGTCCACCGGCGAGAACGTGGAAAACACGGGACAGTCGCTCATCGACAACATCTCGTTGGAATACCGGCTGGACAAAAGCGCGACACGCTACATCACGCTCTTCTACGACAAAAGCTACGAATCGCTGCTGGAAGGCGAAATCACAGAAATGGGTGCCGGTCTCGTCCTGCGCCGGAAAATGACACGCCTGGGCGAACTGTTCATTTTCAAGAACAGGAAGAAAGACACGTCCCAACCTGTAAACCAAGAAGGAAAATGAAAAATAGAAGCAAATCATACGACTGGCTGATAGCCTTATTATGCACCGTCCTGTTCGCCGGCTGCTCCACGACAAAGAACCTGCCGGAAGAGGAAGTACTCTATACGGGCATCAAAGAAATTGACTACGGCCAAAAACACAAGAAAGGAAAGAAGCCACAGGACAACGAAGAAGGTGTCATCACCTCCTTGGCCGAAGCTTACAAAGCCGTGGACGACGCATTCACCCGCAAAGACCTCTCGGCTTTGAAAAAAGAACTCACCCAAGCGCAGCAGGACTCCATCGAGGAGGTGGAACGCATTGAGGAAGAAGCCTACGAAGCGGCCAAGACAGAAGTTGACGCCGCCTTAGCCTATGCGCCCAACAACTCCTTCTTCGGCAGCTCCAAGTACCGCATTCCTTTTCCCACCGGCCTGTGGGTGTACAATGCCACGGTTGGCAAGAAATCCAGATTTGCCAAATGGATTTTCGACACTTTTGCCGCCACGCCGGTTTACATCAGCACCGTGAACCCCAAGACGCGTGCGCTCGTGGCGCAAAACACGTTGCGCAACTATGGTTACTTCAACGGCACGGTGGACTACGAAATCCTGCCCGAGAAAAACCCACGCAAGGCAAAAATCAGCTACACCGTGAAACCGCGCAACCTCTTCCGCCTTGACTCCATCGCCTACCTGAAATTCCCTGCCATGGGAGACAGCTTGCTCAGGCGCACTTTCCGCCAACGCGCCCTCTTCAGCGGAGACCCGTTCAACGTCATCAACCTTGACACCGAACGCACCCGCATCTACAATCTTTTCCGCAATGCGGGCTATTATTACTATAAGCCGGAATACGTCACTTTCCGGGCCGACACGATACAACGCCCGGGATTCGTGCAACTACAGGTAGTCCCGGCCGAGGGCATTCCTGCCGCCGCCAACAAAAGATACCGTCTGGGGCGGACAACCATCAGCCTGTTCGGCAACGAATCACCAGGTCTGACCGACACGTTGCGGCTACGCGACTACACCATATATTACAATGGCGGGAAAAAAGGGAAGATTCCCCTGCGCTTCGGGGCGCTCAGGCGTAACATGTTCTACCGCAAAGGCATGCTCTACCGGCAAGACGTGATGAGTTTCGTGCAACAGCAATTGTCCGGCATGGACGTGTTCAGCACGGTCAACCTGCGCTACGTGCCACGCGACACCACCGCGCTCAACGACACCCTTGACGTGGAAATCACCGGCGTATTGGACAAGCCCTATGACGGAGAGTTCACCACCAAAGTAACCTCGAAAAGCAATGGCCAGATAGGGCCGGGGCTGTCGTTCAGCATGTCCAAGCGCAACGCCTTCCGGGGAGCGGAGAAACTGAAATTCGAAGTCCACGGCTCCTACGAATGGCAAACCAACTCCACCGTGAAGGGACGCAGCTCCGTCATCAATTCCTACGAATACGGCACGTCGCTCTCGCTCGACTACCCGCGCCTCATCTTCCCCGGTGCACACAAATTCTCCCGGCGGGCACGGACCAGCACCTCGTTCGTGCTGGACGCCACATGGATGAACCGCGCCAACTACTTCGGCATGGTGTCGCTGAGCGCACGTATGGCCTACACCTATCAGGCGCGCCCCACCATCAAACATGAGTTCGTCCCCTTCCGCCTCGACTACGACGAGCTGCTGAGCACCACGGCCACGTTCGACTCCATCATGCGTGTCAACCAGGCACTCTATGTCAGCATGCGCGACCAGTTTGTGCCGTCCATGCGCTACACCTTCACCTACTCCAGCCCCCGCCGCGCCCGCAACCCCCGCACCTTCATCTTCGAAATCAAGGAAAGCGGCAACGTGACATCTGGAATCTACGCCGCCTTCGGCAAGCCTTTCAACCAAAAAGACAAGAAACTGTTCAACGTGCCTTTCGCGCAATATGTCCGCCTCATGGCCGAATACCGGGAAGAGTTCCGCCTCACGCCGCGCACCAGCATCGCCACCCGCGTGGGCACCGGCGTGATTTTCAGCTATGGCAACTCCACCGCCGCGCCTTACAACGACCAGTTCAGCGTGGGCGGTGCCAACAGCATCCGCGCCTTCACCGTCCGCGGGGTCGGCCCCGGAAGCTATGTGCCCGGCGCGTCGGAATACTCTTACATCGACCAGATGGGCGACTTCAAGATTGAGCTGAACGCGGAATACCGCTTCCCCATCGTGTCCATCCTCGCAGGTGCCGTGTTCCTCGACGCGGGCAACGTGTGGCTGCTCGACGCCGATGCCAACCGGCGAGGCGGCACTTTCGACATCTCGCGCATCGGCCAGGAGCTGGCCCTCGGCACCGGCTTCGGCCTCCGATGCGACCTTGACTTCCTCGTGCTGCGCTTCGACATCGGCGTGGGTATCCACGCCCCCTACGACACAGGGAAAAGCGGTTACTACAACATGCCCCGGTTCAAAGACAGCCTGGGATACCACTTCGCCGTGGGCTATCCTTTCTGATTGGCGAACAAATCGGCCATAATGGCCGCTCCTTGCAGTGTGGAAAAACTCCCCCGCCTTGTGGAGAGGTGTCCCGGAGGACCGGAGGGGGGGCACGTGCATTTTCACATCCGCATGGCAGACAAAAGGGGCGTTACGACCCCGTGGGTGCGGACTCCCCACCCGCCGCTCCGCGAATCATCCCCGTTTCTGACGGGACAGTTTTTTTTGCCATCTGCCGCAGCGGGCCTGCATGAAAAACCAATGAATTTATTTTGTCCTACGCACGGTTTATATTATCTTTGTAGGCAAAGAACTTAAATCTTTCTTTATAAAACAAACAAATATGAAACCTACATTGTTCTTGTTGGCTGCCGGCATGGGCAGCCGCTACGGAGGCCTGAAGCAACTGGACGGCCTCGGCCCCAACGGAGAAACCATCATGGATTATTCTATTTATGATGCCATCCGCGCCGGTTTCGGAAAAATCGTATTCGTCATCCGCAAGGACTTCGAAGACCAATTCCGTTCGCAAATCCTGTCAAAGTACGAAGGGAAAATCCCTGCCGAACTGGTATTCCAAAGCCTCGACTCGCTGCCCGCAGGCTTCTCTTGCCCCGAAGGCCGCGTGAAACCGTGGGGCACGAACCACGCCGTGCTCATGGGCAAGGATGTCATCAAGGAACCCTTCTGCGTCATCAACTGCGATGATTTCTACGGCCGCGATGCTTTCGCTACCATCGGCAAGTTCCTCTCAGAACTGCCCGAGGGAAGCAAGAACACCTATGCCATGGTGGGCTTCCGATGCTGCAACACGCTGAGTGAAAACGGCTCTGTGGCGCGCGGTGTATGTGTATATGACAACAACCACCACCTGACCGACGTGGTAGAACGCACGGAAATCATGCGCGTGGACGGCCCCATCTGTTACAAAGACGAAGAGGGCAAGTGGATCCCGCTCGAAGAAAACGTGCCCGTGAGCATGAACATGTGGGGATTCACGCCAGACTACTTCCAATACAGTGAAGAATATTTCAAAACATTCCTGAGCGACCCGAAAAACATGGCCAACCCGAAAGCCGAGTTCTTCATCCCGCTCATGGTCAACAAGCTTATCAACGACGGCACGGCTACCGTGGAAGTGCTTGACACGACAAGCAAATGGTTTGGCGTGACATACGCCGCAGACCGCGAGGCCACGGTGGAAAAAATCGCCGCATTGGTGGCTGCAGGCGAATATCCCGAAAAACTGTTCTGACACACGAATCCACCCTTCCTACAAGGATTTCCTCTCCAATTGCGCCGGATGCCTCATCCGGCGCAATTTTTTTCATGACACCGCCATTGCCGGGGGCACACTCCGGGGAAGCCCCCGGGGGCAGCGGAAGATTAATGTGGATACGCATAAATCATAGAGAGTCTGCCGCGTGGGATTTACAAATTCCATGCGAAGACAAATCCCGACCGACAAAAACTTCATCTTTAGGCCGCAGATATGTATCTTTAGGCTGCAGATACAACTTTCACAGCCCGCATGAAGTTTTCAACACGACACAGGGAAGCCACCTTCACTGCAAGCCGGGAATCGCATCAAGACCCGCCTCACATACCTGCCCAAGACCCGCTACGACACCCTTCCTAAACCAAACGTCAGACCATTTTACCATAAACATAACAACATGACAACAAACATCAAAGACAAAAACAAAGAAGACTTCCTGGCTTTCATGCGATGGCAAATCCGGGAAAAAACATCATGCGGCAAAACAAAGACCTCAGCCAACTACCGCTCGGCATTCCGCTCGCTCAACCGTTTCCTCCAGACCCAAGGACACGAGGCCCGGCTCACCTTCGACCAATTGGACTGCAAACTGCTCGAAGACTATGAATCCTATTTGCTCCATGAAAGAAGCATCACACGAAACAGCAGCTCCTTCTACATGCGGGTGCTCCACAGCGTGTACAACAAAGGTGTCGCCACATTGGGACTGAAACAGGCCGACCCGTTCACCCATGTCTATACCGGAGTGGACAAGACCGACAAACGCGCCATCAGCCTCAACGCCATCGTCAAGATTGTCCAATACTCGGGCACAGACCAGAAAATGGAGTTTTGCCGCGACTTGTTTGTCTTCAGCTTTTTCGCACGGGGCATCGCCTTCATAGACCTTGCGAAACTCAAGAAAGACAACCTCGTCAACGGCAGGCTGGTTTACCGTCGCAGCAAAACCGGCCAGCTCCTTTCCGTCAAATTGGAAAAGGCCACGCGCGCCATCCTCCGCAAATACGAACACAAGGAAACGCAGCACCTTTTTCCTATCCTGAAAAACGACACCTTCACCCCCACGTCCTACTGGAGCGCATTGAGAGCCTACAACTACCGCCTGAAAAGATTGGCACGGGAAATCGGGCATGACATCATACTGACATCCTACACACCCCGCCACTCATGGGCCTCGGAAGCCCTGAGGCTTCATGTCCCCACCCGCGTCATCAGTGAGTCCATGGGACACTCAAGCGAACGGACAACGTCCATTTACCTCACGGCTATTGACCACCGGGATTTAGATTCAGCCGCAAAAAAGATTATTGACACGATACACAAAAGAATAAAAACAAAAGGAATTAGAGAAAACGAACATTACGAAAATATATCTTTCTTTTATTCAACCACTTTCCCCATGCCATTCCATTCCACCTCTACGCAAGAGGTGGATAAATTCGATGCAAATGTAGATATAATCCTTAAACAAACAAAATAATTCGCCTCTTTTTTTGGAAAAAAATGAAGCCGCAGGCAGAGAAAACAGGATGCCGCGCTCCAAGAAACACAGAAAAACACCCCACACCTATTATATATAAAGCCGGAATACCTAATACTTATCCACCTCTTGCGTAGAGAAGTACAAAAAGGTGGGGCAGTGGGGAGTAGAAACTTATACATTTTAACTAATTTTATTTTATTATGAAGAAAAAGTTTATTAGTGTTGCAATGTTCTTGGCACTAACCGCAAGCGCACCCGTTTGGGTTAGCTGCTCGGACTATGACGACGACATTGCCAATCTTCAATCACAGGTTGACGAGTTGAAAGGCGGCAAGATTACAGCCGATCAAGCCCGCGCGGCCATCGACGAGGCAGTGGCCGCCCTGAAAAGCGACTTGGACGCAGCCATTGGCGACAAGGCAAACAATGCCGACGTACAGACCTTGATGGACAAAGTCGCAGAGTTGAGCGATGCTTTGAATGGCAACTCCGACGACCAAACGGTTGTGGGACTGGTAGCCCAAGTGCAAAGCCTGATTGAGAGGGTGAACAAAATCGAGGATACTTCGTTGAGCCAAATGCAAAAAGATTTGGAAAACGGCCTGGACGGACTGCGTAAAGAATACGAAGAAGCCGACAAGCTGTTGGACGAAGCCATCGCCCAAAAGGCCACATCGGAAGAAGTTGAAAAATTGTCTGCCGAATTGAAGGAAATCCAAGGAAACCTGCAGAAAGCCTTGGACGACCTAGCCGCGCTCAAAGGGGATGAAAGCACAAGCAACCTGACGGAGAGTGTCAACAAGCTGATTGAGGATTACGCCACAATCAGTTCACAATTGGCAGAGAAAGCCTCCAAGGAAAGTGTCGAAGACTTGAACAAGAGACTTGAAACGATTGAAGCAGATGTCATCGACTTCGTGGACATCACGGTGGTGAACGACCTGCAAGAACAAATCAAGTCCCTGACAGGACAACTGGCAGAACGTCCGACCAACGCTGACGTAGCCGCCGAGATAGACACGAAAATCGAGGCCTTGGGCGACCTGGTCAGCTATGACGTTTATGCCGCCTACAAAGAAGAAATCGAGAAACGGCTGGGAGAAATCACGGCTGACATCGCCGACCACGAGACCCGCCTGCAGGAAGTGGAAGAGATGGCCAAAAACAACGGAGAAGCCATTGCAAGCTTGACCCTGAAAATTGACGGGCTGGAAGATTTGCTTGATGATTTGGACAGCACGGTATCCGACGACGTGCTGGGCAAAATCATAGGTCTGACGAGCGACATCGACAACCTTAAGGACTGGCAGGGCGACACGGACAGCAAGATTAGCGCACTGGAGGCCCTCCGGACAGAATATGAAAAGCTGAACAGCAGCGTGGCAAACATGCAAACCAAACTGACCCAAGCACAAGTGGCCGCGTTGAGCGACATTGCCAACTGGGATAGCAATCAGAACGGCTCCATCGTCTCCGTCCTGAACAAGGTGATTGACTTGGAAAACGCCCTGAATGCCATGGCCGGCGAAGGCGAAACAGTTGACTTGAGCGGAATCGCCACGCAACTGAACACACTGGAAAGCGAATTGGAAAGACTCGGATTGATGGCCAAGATGATTCAAAGCATCGTCTTCGTGCCCAACTTCGCATTTGACAACAATGGGACCGTGGTTTACGACAAGCGAGTTTCGTTCAAGACGTTGCAGATGCAGCAACCGTCTGGGTTGAACTACACTTGGAAGACCATGGCCGAAAGCAAGGAACGGTTCATGCAGTTCCGCATCTCGCCCGCCAACCTCATCAAGGAGGAGTTCGAGGAACGCTATGACATCAGCTTCTATGGCAAGGAAGTGAAACGCAGCTTGCAAGACAACGTGCTGACCAACGTCACCGTGGAAAGCCTCGAGAATGGTTTGCTGACCCTCAAAGTCACTTCCGGAGAAACAGTGAAGAACGGTGAGGAATATCGCGCGTGGGCTTTGTCCGCCCGCATTACGCCGAAAACGGGCGTGGAAGGCAATGAACAATTCACGGACATCTTCTCGGACTACTTCGTGGTGGACAACAGCGTGGACCGCGTACAAAGCATCAAGGTGTTGACAGACGAGAATCCGAATGGAGTTGCGAAACACTACGACGTGAAGTTCGAAGACCGGCCTTCGTATAACGTGGCGGCCAACGAAAAATTCATTGGCGTAACCACGTCCCAAGAGGAAGTAAACCTCGCAACCGAATACCCGAGCTTCCAGGTGAAGGCTGAATATTCGCAAAACGGGAATTCCTATTACTTCAACCTCGCGGACAATGTACTCACACTGACAAACGACGTGAACCAAAGTGCCATTGGCCAGACAACGACAGTGACCGCCACAGTCAATGTAAATGGAATAAATTACACCACGAACATTTGCAGCATAGAGATTGTGGAAGTTGCTCCCGAATACAATATTGAAGGTGTGCCGACATTGGGCTGGTTCGTGGGCACCGACAAGCTGGTATTCACTGTTCCTGAATCCGAAGTGACTAAGATCATGTCACGCTCAGGCATGACGCAGACGGCATTCTGGGATGCCATCGAAAACGGCCAGTCAAGCGGCGTGAACGGCATGTACTTCAAGATAGACAAAGCCAACAAGAAGATTGAAATCTATCAGGAGGCAACAACAAACATCGCCGGCGGCACACTTGAATTCAAGTTCGAGACGGCAGAAACAGGTCGAATCTTCACCTTGAAAGCGGAAATCCAAAAGATGACGCAATATCCGGAGTTGTCCATCAACCGCGAATCGCAAGCCGGATGGGATGGCAACACCATCGGATTGTTGCCGAACACATCTACCAACCCGGTTTCGCTCTCGCGTGATTTGACCACCGTATTTACCAACTACGACGAAGTGGCAAGCACGGCTACGAATCAAGGTGGCAGCTTGAAGTTCAATGTCTATGTCAACGACAGACTTAATAATAGCTATCTGGTCGGTGCAGCTCCAGCTGACCCCAAGACGACGTTGAAGGTTACTGCGGACAACTACAATGCAAACCAGAAGCTGCGGTTTGAACTTGTCGCTGTCTTCGGAACTTATGAAACCAAGCTTGACGGAGGCGACGTATTTGTTGAAAACCTGAGCGGCTCATGGGTTGTGAGCGAGGGTAGCTTGGAACGCACCTTGAACTCTGCAACCGGCGTTAACCTGGCACAGGGCTTCGAATGGAAGGCCAAGGACGGCAGCACGATGTGGAAGGATGGCGAAAACAAAACGTTAGGCGCATACGGTTTGGCAGCACCGACCTTCACGATTGAGAGCGGAAAGACCCAATATGTTGAAATCGCCAACGACGGAAAGACGTTGAAGTTCACGGACAACACCGAGAACTACTTCCAGAGCGATTGGACAATCACTGTGAAAGTGACCTTGGAAAGCCGCTGGGGTGCAATCGAGGGCTACAATGAGAGCACAAAATACATCACCGTGACCATTCCGGCCGGCACTTACACCCAAGAGTAATTGAGAGAAGAATCTTTTCAAACAACTCAAACTTTGAAGGGGGGGGCGTATCAAAATGCAAACGGTACGCCCCCGTTTGGTTAAAAGAGCATCAAATTTTATCCCAAACAATATACCACCCTCAATTAAAATAGCTCATAGGGGTGTTTCCTTCCCATAATCAACTCTCCATTCATGTTTTGAAGCGAGTTATGGGACGAAACAATAGGTTGGTAGAAGGTTGTCTCCGTGAGGAGGTGGCCTTCTTTTCATATCCCCCACCAACATGTATGGGAAAATAAGAAACCGTCCGCTGCCGCGTGGAATTTGAAATCCGGCGCAGCAAAGGGAAATCCTGATACTCCATTGAGGGTGTAGCAAAACCAGCGAGAAACAACTGCTCCGCCTTGTAGGGGAGCTGGCCCAACGGGCCTGAGGGGTTTCACACTCACGGACACACACATAAAGTATGTCTTTGTGGACGTGAGACCCCTCCGGCGCTTCGCGCCACCTCCCCTACAAGGCGGAGGAGTTTATTTTGATACACCCTCGGCAGAGATTTCTACTGCCCCCACTTTCTCCCCCCCATTTCCAGAGATATACAAATGTAAGGGGGGCGGAACGTGCCACACACGGCACGATTCCGCCCCCCCTTTTACGATATACGACTAAGGATTACAACTTGTCGTTGGAACCCAGCACGTTGATAATCTTGTGCTCGTAGAGCTTCTTCATGTTGTCGCGAGCCGGACCCAGATACTTGCGCGGGTCGAACTCAGCCGGCTTCTCGGCCAGCACCTTGCGCACGGCAGCCGTCATGGCCAGACGGGAGTCGGAGTCGATGTTGATCTTGCAAACCGCGCTCTTGGCAGCCTTGCGCAACTCGTCTTCGGGAATACCGATGGCTGCTTCCAGCTTGCCACCATACTGGTTGATGGTGTCCACCTCTTCCTGAGGCACGGAAGAAGAACCGTGGAGCACGATGGGGAAGCCGGGAAGCTCCTTCATCACGCCGTCCAGCACGTCGAATGCCAAAGGAGGCGGCACCAAGCGACCCGTAGCGGGATCCACATGGCACTGTTCGGGCTTGAACTTGAAAGCACCGTGAGACGTACCGATGGAGATGGCCAAAGAATCGCAACCGGTCTTGGTCACGAAGTCAACCACTTCTTCGGGACGGGTGTAGGTGTGGTGTTCAGCGACAACCTCGTCTTCCACGCCGGCCAACACGCCGAGTTCACCTTCCACCGTCACATCATATTGGTGTGCATAGTCAACGACCTTCTTCGTCAGGGCGACATTCTCATCGTAGGGCAGATGTGAACCGTCGATCATCACCGAAGAGAAGCCCATGTCAACGCAGTCCTTGCACAGTTCGAAGCTGTCACCGTGGTCGAGATGGAGCACGATTTGCGGATTGGGGCAACCCAATTCCTTGGCATATTCCACAGCGCCCTGGGCCATGTAACGCAACAGCGTGGCGTTGGCATAGTTGCGGGCACCCTTAGACACCTGAAGAATCACCGGGGACTTGGTCTCCACGGCAGCTTGGATAATGGCCTGCATCTGTTCCATGTTGTTGAAGTTGAATGCAGGGATGGCATAACCGCCATTGATGGCTTTCTTGAACATCTCACGGGTGTTCACCAAACCTAATTCTTTGTAACTAACCATATCTTTATAATTTAAATAGAACGAATATTCTCTTCGTTTTTGATAGGACAAAGATAGGAATTTTTCTGCAAATCCATGCTCCTGTCCCCTGTTTTTTTATCCGTAGGGGTCATTTCAGTTCCTTCACCAGATAGACCAGCACGGGCAAGTGGTCGCTGTAGCCGTTCAGCCACGTCCCGCTGGCATGGGTGCGCTTGGTGTTCCCCTTGTATCGTCCTTCCGTCTGGAAGAGGTAATTGCGCATGAATATCTCGTTCTTGAAATACTTCAGGGAAGAATAATCCTTTTTCCCGTCACGGTTCAGCAAGTCAGCCGACATCACGATTTGGTCGAACAGGTTCCATTTCCCGTCATACATCAGCGTCCCCTGTCCTTTCCCGGCCAGAATGTCCCACCAAGGATTATAGAAATCACCCTTGCCCACGTCGGCCATCTTGCGCTTGGCGCCGAGGGCCTTGGCCATGCTGGGATTGAACGGGTCATCGTTCATGTCGCCCATCACGATGATTTTCATCCCCGGGCTGGCCTTGCGGATGCTGTCCGTCAGGGCGCGCACCTGCTCTCCCGCCCGCTCGCGGTAGTAGGACACGGCGGCGCGGCTGGGCCAGTGGCACACGACAAACGTCACGTCGTCGCCCGCCAGCTTGCCCTGCACGGCGAGGAAACCACGGGTGCGCCGCGCGCTGTCTTTCTCCTCATATATATAAGGCTGGAGGAACGACTTCTCCGGCGTGAAGAAGCGCGGGTTATAAAGCAAGGCGCAGTCCACGCCGCGCAAGTCCGGCCCCTCGATGTGCACGAACTTCATGCCCCGCTCCTTCAGCTTGGGCTGCGCCACGAGGTCGGCCAGCACACGGCTGTTCTCCACTTCAGACACGCCGATGACCGCTGCCCCCACGCCCGGCAGGCGGTCTGTCCCCATCTCGGCCAACACGGTGGACATGTTCTTCAACTTGGCAAAATACTTCATGCCGTTCCATTTCATCGCGCCTTCGGGAAGATATTCATAATCGTTCTTTCCCTCGTCATGGATGGTGTCGAAAAGGTTTTCCTGATTGTAGAACCCCACGGCGTACATCCCGAATCTCTTTTCTTGGGCCGACACGGCCATCACCCACACCAAGCAGGCAACGGCGGCCATCCACAGTCTTTTCATGCTCATAATTCCTGTTTTTATGAATTCCATGTTACAAATATGGCCTTTTTCGGCGGGCAAGCCAAAAAAAACCGCGAAAAAGTGGAGCACAACCCCCTCAGATTTGAAAATAATGTGTTCCTTTGTAACATCAATATCATAAAACTAACGGAAATGGGTATAAAGAAGACTTTGATTCTCTCGGCCTTTTTCGCTCCGGCCCTGCTCCACGCGCAGCAGCAAGTGGACACGCTGGCCATCGTCCAGCAAAGGGCGCAGGACGAAAACGCCGATTTCTCGTTCACGGAGTCGCAACTGGACGAGGATGACGATGCCGGGCAGACCGTGTCGGCCATCACGGGTGTGAACAACGACCTCTACCTCTCGGAAGTCGGCTATCTGTTCAGCCCGATGCGCTTCCGCCTGAGGGCCTACCGGAACACCAGCAACGACATGTTTGTCAACGGGATACCGTTCAAAGACGCGGAACGCGGCGTGTTCAACTACAGTTCCATCGGCGGCCTGAACGACGTGACGCGCAACCGCGAAGGTTCGCCCTTTTTCATGATGAACCAATTCGGCTACACGGCCATTGGCGGAGCCGACAACATCAACCTCCGAGCCGGACAATATGCAGCGGGGCACAAAATCACCCTCTCGGGCACCAACCGCAACTATCGCGCCCGCGCCATGTACACCTACTCTTCGGGGTTCACGAAGAAAGGCTGGGCCTTCACCGGTTCCGTCGGCTACCGCTGGGCCAACGAAGGTTTCGTGGAAGGCACGTTCTACAACTCGCTGGCCTACTTGCTGGGCTTCCAAAAGCTGATCGGCGACCGCCACAGCCTGAGCTTCACCACCTATGGCTCGCCCACGGAACGCGCCCAACAGGGTTCGTCCACCGAAGAAGCCTACTGGCTGGCCAACGACCACTACTATAACCCGAACTGGGGTTACCAAAACGGAGAGAAAAGGAACGCGCGTATCGTGAACTCCTACGAGCCGACCGCCATCCTGACGTGGGACTTCGACATCGACGAGCGCACGAAACTCTCCACCTCCTTCTCCGGAAAATACAGCCTGTATGCCAGCAGCGCATTGGGCTGGAGCGGCAACGCCGCCGACCCGCGCCCGGACTACTACAAGAAACTGCCGAGCGGACAAATCAGCGGCAACGTGTTCAACCAGCCGCTCAGCGACGAAGACGTGCAGACCTGGCAAAACGCCTACGACTACTGGACCAGCTCCAAGGCGCACCGCCAAATCGACTGGGACGCACTCTATTTCGCCAACGCGCAACAGAAAGCCCTGGGCGGCGAAGCTCTCTACTACGTGGAAAAACGCCACAACGACCAGCTGGCGTTCAATCTGGCTTCCACGCTCAAACGCGACATGAAAGAACACGGCCACATCACCGCCGGCATCAACCTCGGCACCACCAAGGGCATGCACTACAAGACGATGAAGGACTTGCTGGGCGCCGACCGCTTCACGGATGTCGATAAGTTCTCCGTGCGCGACTACGGGCTTCACTCCAGCATGATACAGAACGACCTGGACAACCCGAACCGCGTCATCGGCGAAGGCGACAAGTTCGGCTACGACTACAACGTCTTTGTCAACAAGGCGCATGCCTGGGCCAACTACCAATACTCCAAGGACTTCTACAGCCTGTTCTTCGCCGCACGGTTGGGCGGCACCACCATCGAGCGCGAAGGCCTGATGCGCAACGGCCGCGCGGCCAACAACTCCAAGGGCAGCAGCGGCACGGCCAAGTTCCTCGAAAGCGGAGCCAAGGCAGGAGCCACCTTCCGCGTCGGCGGCAAGCACGTGTTCAATCTCGGCCTGGGTTATGAGGAGAACGCCCCGCTGGCTTACAACGCCTTCATCGCCCCGCGCCTGAAAAACGACTTCGCCAAAGGGCTGAGGAACGAAGAGGTGCTCACGACCGAGTTCTCCTACGCCTACAACGGCCCCATCTTCGCCGCCAAGGTGAACGCCTACTACACGCGCTTCAACGACGTGACGGAACTGGACCAGTTCTACAACGACCAGGAATCGCGCTACACCTACCTCTCCATGACGGGAGTGGAAAAGGAATACATGGGCGTGGAACTGGCCGCCAGCGTGAAGCTCACGTCCAACCTCACGCTGAAAGCCCTGGCCACCTACAGCAACGCGGAATACGTGAACAACCCCGACGCCGTGCTGACGTATGAAAACGAAAGCGAAAGCAACACCGACAAGGTTTACATTAACGGCATGAAGGAAAGCGGCACCCCGCTCTCGGCCTACAGCCTCGGGCTGGACTACAACGTCAGCGGCTGGTTCTTCAGCATCAACGGGAACTACTACCATCGCGGCTTCATCGACTTCTCCACCTACCGCCGCCTCGGCAATGTGCTGGGTGTGTCGGAAACCGGCAGCGGCATCGTCGGTGAGGATGGGCAGACGGTCGGCGTGGCCATTCCGGAACAGGAAGAGTTCGACGGAGGTTTCATGCTCGACCTCTCCATCGGCAAGTACATCCGGCTGGCCAAAGGCCGCAGCATGAGCGTTAACCTGACGCTGAACAACGTGACGAACAACACGAACATGAAGACCGGTGGATACGAGCAGAACCGCGACGACGCCTACGACGACGGCCGCGAACGCCCCTACCAGTTCTCGCGCCATTCCAAATACTACTACGCGCAAGGGCTCAACGGCTTCCTCAACGTGAACTTCAGATTCTAACCCACAACCTCAAAAAAGAACAGGAATTATGAAAAAGATAAAGTTATTGCTTGCCGTCCTGCTGACCGCCGTCTTTTCCGGCTGCATGGACCACCATGACGACCCGGCGGGCTACACCTACGGCAACCCGGCTGTGGGCGAAGCCAACACCACCATCGCCGACCTGAAAACCAAATACAAAAGCGTGGCGGCCGCCGACGGTGTGGAAGAAGTCACGGACGACATCACCATCTCGGGCGTGATTGTCGGCGACGACGAGTCGGGCAACATCTACAAGAACCTTTACCTCAACGACGGCACCGGGACACTTGTCATCGGCATCAACAGCACGGGACTGTATGCCAACCTGCCGGTAGGACAGAAAATCGCCATTGACTGCAAGGGGCTTTACGTGGGCGGCTACGGCACGATGCTCCAGCTCGGCGGACTCTATCAAGGCGGCATCGGGCGCATGTCGGAATACCTGTGGAAAGACCACGTGAAGACCGTCGGCGAACCCAGTCTGTCCTACCCCGAGCTGACCCCGATGGAAATCGACGAGAGCTGGCTCTCCTCCGCCGACCAGGCCGAAGCCCCTTTCTTCGTCAAAGTGAAAGGCGCGACCTTTGAGGAGGCCGACGGGCTGACCCAATACGCGGCCCCCGAAAGCCTTGCCGACGGCGGAAACGGCATTAACCGCACCCTGAAAATCGGCGGCACGAGCGTCGTCTTCCGCACCAGCACCTACGCCAACTTCGCCACAGACTACATGAAGACGGGAGAAGTCGATGTGACGGGCCTGCTCACCCAATACAACGGCGACTGGCAAATCATGGCCCGCACCATCCGAGACATAGAATAATCCAAAAGCAATCATTAAAAACGAAACAATATGAATATCAAACACATTTTCGGTTTATTGTGCCTGACCACCGGCTTGTGCCTGTTCCAGGCATGTAGCGACGTGCCGGCACCCTACGACATTCCCACAGGGGATGCCAACGGCATATATGGAACGGGAACCTTGGAAACGCCCTACACCGTGCGCGGCGCGGCCCTGAACCAGAACGGCGGGCTCGCCTGGGTGAAAGCCTACATCGTGGGCTACATCCCCCAGTCAACGGGAGACGACGGCCCCAGCTACACCATCTCCGACGTGATGTTCAGCACGGACGGAGCACCGGCCACGAACATTGTCATCGCTGACAATCCTAACGAGAAAGACATCAACAACTGCATGGCCGTGCAATTGCCCAGCGGAGACGTGCGCTCCGCACTCAACCTGGCCGACCATCCTGAGAACATCGGCAAGGAAATCATGCTCTATGGCACGATGGAACGCTACTACGGCGGATCAGGAGTGAAAAGCGTGACAGCGGCCATCCTTGACGGACAGGAAATCGGCGACATGCCGGAAGAACCGGCAGAGGCCATCTTCAGCGCCGACTTCAGCAGCTCGCTCAGCGGATTCACTTCCGTGGCCACATCAGGCAGCCTCTCTTGGTACAACGATTATTCCAGTGCCATGGTGACCGGCTTCCAGGATTTCAACGGAGACGGACAAAAAGAGAACCAAGCCGGCGTGACCTACCTTGTCAGCCCAAGCATCGACCTGTCGCAAATCACGGAAGCATACATCTCTATCAATATGGCCATCAACTTTGAACGCGCCGACATCAACACGAACAACGCCGTCCTCATCAGCAAGAACTATACAGGCGACGCAAACAGCGCGACCTGGACGCAGCTGACATACAACGCGGACGGCCTGAATTCCAGCTTTACGTTCCGGGAGAAAGAAATGAACATCCCTGCCGAATTCATGGGCGGCAACGTGACCATCGCTTTGCGCCATACATGCACGGAAACTTATTCTTCTACTTGGGAAGTGAAGAGCCTGAGCGTGATGGCCGGCAAACCCGACGCGGGAGAGGATCCGAATCCCGACACTCCCATCACCGGCGAAAACCTGCTTTCGAACGGCGGATTTGAGACCTGGAACAACGGTGAAGCTGCGGGTTGGACGCCTTCCAACACGGCTTGCAACACCAACGTGACCCAATCCAGCGATGCCAAGGCCGGCAGCTATTCGGCAATGGTGGAAGGTTCCGCCGAGCAAAACAAACGGCTCGGAAGCTCGGAAATGACGTTGAAGGCCGGCACTTATGCCTTCACGGTCAATGTGAAGGCGGTGGAGGCCGAAGCCAGCATCCGTCTGGGATATGCCATCAATGAAGCCGACGGCAGCATTAGCGGTGGCGACAGCTACATCTATGGAGACTATGTCAATGACATCACTACGGACGGATGGAAGGAAGCCACCTATCAGTTTACGTTGGAGGCAGACACCCGCCTCAACCTGGTAGTCATGGTGGGCCGGAATCCGGGACAGAGCATCCTGATCGATGAGGTGTCGCTTGTCACGTCGGATGGTGGCATCACAGAAGGCGGCGACACACCCGACGAACCGGAAGAACAGTCCACCTTCACCAAAGTCACCACGGTGACCGACGGCACGTATATCTTCGCCGCCAATGTAGGCGGCACCTATATGGTGGCTCAAAACGTGAGCGGCAACTACGGCTATCTGAATGGCAAGGAAGCCACGGCCACCGGCAACGTCATCTCCATCGCGCCCGAAGGCATGACCTTCACCCTCACTTCTACGGCTGACGGCTACACTATCCAGGACGAAAGCGGACGGTTTATGTACATGACCGGCAACTTCAACAGCTGCAACATGGACGCCGCTCCGACTTCCGGACAGTATTGGAACATCGAGCGCAACGCCGACGGCAGTTTCACCATCACCAACATCGAAATGGGCAAGTGGATGCAATTTAGCGAAGAATACAACAGCTATGGCATCTATCCCGACGAGCGCGGCATTGCGCCCTGCCTGTTCAAGATGGATTAACGCTCCGGCACGACCTATTTCTAAGGAAAAGCCTTATGTCCTCTCCAGCCAAGGGAAGGGCATAAGACTTTTCCCCGTTTTTTAAATCACACGACATGAACTTCAAACATTTTGCTTTGATTTTTTCCGGCCTCGTCCTCCTCGCCTCCTGCGACGAAGACGAAAACACCGCAGCCAACCAAGACAACGCGAACGCCAACCCGTCCGTCATCCCCGAGGCCCTCAACCTCGAAATGCCGCGCCTCGACGGACAAGCGGGGGATTTCTACGCCCATTACGCCACGGACGCACGGGGCACGCGGACGCTGAACTACACTCTGGAATGGTGTCCGGAGAAGAAGCATTCCCGGTGGGTGGCCTTCATCTTCACCAACACCACGGCTGCCACCAACTGGAACCGTGACAACTGGAAGGGCGCGGAATGGGAAGGACAGGTGTGGAACGGCGACCCGTTCCAGCCCGACCCCGACATCCCGGCAGGCCAACGCTCCGAGCTGAGCGACTTCCGGGGGAGTGGTTACCAGCGCGGCCATCTCTGCGCCTCAGCCGACCGGCTCTTCTCGAAAGATGCCAACGGACAGACTTTCTACCTCTCCAACATGAGCCCGCAAACGGGACCGTTCAATGTGGACGATTGGGGCGACCTGGAAAACCAAGTGCGTAACTGGGGACGCAACAGCTCATTCCGCGACACGCTTTTCGTGGTGAAAGGCGGCACGATAGCCGAGGGACAGACCCTGGGGACCATCGGCAGCGGCGTGGCCGTGCCCAAATACTACTTCATGGCCCTGCTCTGCAAGAAATACAGCAGCGGACAGAACACCTACCAGGCCATCGGATTTTGGGTGGAACACAAGTCCTACGGCGGCAACGCCGACCTGCGCAGCTGGGCCGTGAGCATCGACGAATTGGAGGAGAAGACGGGCATAGATTTCTTCTGCAACCTGCCCGACCGCGTGGAAATCCCCGTGGAACAAACCTGCAACCCCGGGAACTGGACGGGCCTGTGACGCGCAAAAGAAAAATATCCGGCTGGAAATTTGGTAGTTCTGCGGAAAAGGCGTAACTTTGCACTCCGTAAAATCAGTTCCATTGTACACGGCTCTTCATGAGCATAGCCAATAGACAATAATTTTATAAGACAATGAAGAAAGATATTCATCCCGAAAATTACCGTCCCGTTGTATTCAAGGACATGAGCAACGGTGACATGTTCCTTTCCCGTTCCACCTGCAAGACGAACGACACGGTGGAATTTGAAGGCGAGACCTACCCCGTAGTGAAACTGGAAATCTCCAGCTCTTCCCACCCGTTCTACACGGGCAAGAGCAAGCTGGTGGACACTGCCGGTCGCGTGGACAAGTTCATGAACCGCTACGGCAAGGTTCGCAAATAAAACAACGCCACAACAACCCACACAAGGGGCATGCTCAACGCATGTCCCTTTTTTGTATGCCACGACTTTTGTACCCATGCGGATGGCAAAACTGTCCCGCCTCGCAGGGGGACAGTTCATTCCTGCCGGCTTCGACTGCCGGCATTCAGAAGTTTGTAAAAGCAGGAACTATGTATCACTCAATTCCTTCAATTCGTTTTTTCCAGATGGTGTTAAATCACCAAGAATGCGGGCTGTTCCGAAAAGACATCCCCCGCCTCACAGCATGAAAGTTTCAGAGCCTGAAACACCTAGTTTCAAAGCCAGGAACGCCCCGTTTCAAGTGCTTGAAACATTCATCTTTAGACATTATTCCCAAAAGCCACACAAAAAGAAGGGTTGGAGTCACTTCTAACTTCTCAAATTCCGTTTGTGCAATTCGCAAACCATTTCTCTTTGACTATAAATCCCCATAAAATTTCTACTGCACCGGAAAAAGGGAAAAAGTCACTCTTGTGCATGGAATCCCCTCCGGCCCTGCGGGCCACCTCCCCTACAAGGCGGAGGAGTTTTGCCATGTCCTCCCGTTTGCCATGCAAGAGACGAACACCCCATCACTCCCCCCTTACCGGCTCAAAACGGTCGCCTACCCATTCATAGACCAACGGACGAACCACAGCCGCAATACGAATGGAATCCTCCCGTTCCACCTCGCCAGGCTGCAAGGCGAACGTCAGGCGCATGTCATCAGGCTGCAATTCAGCCGTCACGAAACGCATGTCTTGCAAATGCTGAAGACGGGCAATCTCCTTGGCATCAACGGTATCATTCTCCATCCAAAAACCAGTATAGTCGGGAATCGGAGCCAACCACGCCTGCGCCGGCATACGCTGCCATTCCGAGGTATAAAGCGACACCACGCTTTCGCGCACAGGCCCCGCATACGTGCGCACCATGCAGACGTAATTCAGCGAATCCTTGGCCGGAAGAAGCTTCATTTCCACCCGGCACTGCGCAGTCAGCTGCAAGTCCAAATAATCCAACGTCATGGCTTTCAGTTGCGTAAAACCATCGAAACGGTTGCGCACCCTTGCCTCCATGCCATGCTCTATGAAATCAATGCAATCCAAACGGTTGTTTTTGGTCATCACCTCCAGAATGCTGTCGGGCATCGCCGCAAACACATCGCGCATCCTCTGCGCCATGGCCGTATGCCCCACCAACAAGACCATTATGAAAAGGAAAAAACGTCCCATATAAATCTTCGTATTTTTTTGCGGATACAAACTTAGGCAAATTCATTGAGATTCCAAGCCCCGCGCCACACATAATAACATCTATTCACGTTAGCCCCCAAAAAAAAGCGAGCGGAACATCAAATCGTCCGCTCGCTCCTATCAATAGCAATAAAGAATTTTTCTTATTCGGCCTTTTCAGCTTCCTTCTGCCCAGCTTCCGGAGCTGCATCGGCAACTGCCTCCGTTGCCGTTTCTGCTGCCACAGGAGCTGCTGCTTCTTCGGCTTTTGCCGCAGCCTTCTTAGAACGACGTGTGCGCGTCTTCTTCACAGGCTGCTTAGCCATGTTCTCATCATAGTCAACCAGCTCGATGAAACACATTTGCGCGGCATCGCTTGCACGGAAACCGGTCTTGATGATGCGGGTGTATCCGCCCGGACGGTCGCCCACCTTCACGGAGATTTCCTGGAACAATTCCGTCACGGCGTACTTGTTCTGCAAATAACGGAAGACGACACGACGAGAATTAGTAGTATCGTCCTTCGAGCGGGTGATCAAAGGCTCAACGTATTTCTTCAACGCCTTGGCCTTTGCAAGAGTCGTAGTGATTCTTTTGTGCATGATCAGAGAGATGGCCATGTTAGCCAGCATGGCTTGTCTGTGGGATGCAGTACGACTCAAATGGTTGAATTTCTTATTATGTCTCATTGTTTTTTAATCTTTGTCTAATTTATACTTGGAAATATCGGTTCCAAACGACAGATTCAGACTCTCGAGCAAATCATCAAGCTCCGTGAGCGATTTCTTACCGAAGTTTCTGAATTTCAAAAGGTCGGTCTTGTTAAACTGCACCAAGTCGCCCAATGTTTCCACATCGGCAGCTTTCAAACAGTTCAACGCACGGACGGAAAGATCCATGTCAACCAACTTGGTTTTCAGAAGCTGACGCATGTGCAGAACCTCCTCATCGAACTCCTCGTTGCCCTCACCATCGGAATTTTCCAACGTTATCTTCTCGTCAGAGAACAACATGAAGTGATAAATGAGAATTTTCGCAGCCTCCTTGAGAGCGTCCTTCGGGTGGATGGAACCATCGGTAGAAATTTCAAGAACGAGCTTCTCGTAGTCAGTTTTCTGCTCTACACGGTAATTTTCAACAGCGTACTTAACATTTCTAATTGGAGTGTAAATTGAATCGATGGGGAGCACGTTCACATCGGTACAGAACTCACGGTTCTCTTCCGCCGGCACATAGCCCCTGCCCTTGTTGATGGACAATTCAATCTGCATGGTTGCCTTGGCATCCAAATGGCAAATCACCAATTCAGGATTTAACACTTCAAATCCAGTCAGATACTTGTTAATATCACCAGCTTTGAACTCGGTCGTGTTCTCCACAGTGATGCTTACTTTCTCAGTCTCGAACTCTTCTACTATTTTCTTGAACCTCACTTGCTTGAGATTCAAGATAATGTTGGTGACATCTTCTTTGACCCCCGGAACGGAAGCAAATTCATGCTCCACGCCGGCAATACGCATCGTGTTGATGGCATAACCTTCGAGGGAAGAAAGGAGGATTCGGCGCAAAGCATTACCAACAGTAATACCGAAACCGGGCTCCAACGGACGAAATTCGAACTTGCCGTATTTGTCATCCGCTTCCAACATTAATACTTTATCAGGTTTTTGAAATGCTAATATCGCCATTATTTTAATTATTATTTAGAGTACAACTCAACGATCAACTGCTCCTTAATATTCTCGGGAATGTCCGCACGTTCCGGCTTATGCAGCAACTTGCCAGCCTTCGTGTTTTCATCCCACTCCAACCAAGGATATTTGCTGTGGTTAAAACCAGCCAAAGCATCAGCGATCACCTCCAACGACTTGGATTTTTCGCGTACACCGACGATTTGCCCCGGCTTCACGGAATAGGAAGGGATGCCTACGACAGCCCCATCGACCACAATGTGGCGGTGGCTTACCAGCTGACGGGCTGCAGCACGCGTGGGGGCGATACCCAAACGGAAAACGATGTTGTCCAAGCGGCATTCCAAGTTCTGCAGCAGCACTTCACCGGTAATACCGTTCGTACGGGCAGCCTTTTCGAACATGTTGCGGAACTGTTTCTCCAACACACCGTAAGTGTATTTGGCCTTTTGCTTCTCCGCCAACATGATGCCATATTCAGAAGTTTTCCTCCGCCGATTATTGCCATGCTGGCCGGGAGGGTAATTCTTCTTCGACAGAACTTTGTCAGCACCGAAAATAGCGTCACCAAAACGACGGGCGATTTTTGATTTTGGTCCAATATATCTAGCCATCTTTTCTTTAATTTTAAAAAACCGCGCAAGATTCAAGTCATTGCAGCCGCGACTACAGAAAGGAAATGAAGCCCATAAAAATCGTTGAATCCTGCAATATAAATATTAAACTCTTCTTCTCTTAGGAGGACGACAACCGTTATGGGGCAGAGGTGTCACATCAACAATCTCCGTCACTTCAATACCCGCGCCATGCACGGTGCGGATAGCCGACTCGCGCCCGTTACCCGGTCCTTTCACGTATGCCTTCACTTTCCTCAAGCCAAGATCGTATGCGACTTTCGCACAATCCTGTGCAGCCATCTGCGCTGCATACGGAGTGTTCTTCTTGGAACCGCGGAATCCCATCTTACCTGCGGAAGACCAAGAAATGACCTGGCCTTCGCTGTTTGCCAAAGACACAATAATGTTGTTGAACGAGCTATGCACATGCAACTGCCCCATAGCGTCAACCTTCACATTTCTTTTCTTAGCTGCGACTGTTTTCTTTGCCATATCCTAACGATTATTTAGTAGCTTTTTTCTTGTTTGCAACTGTCTTCTTCTTACCCTTACGCGTACGAGCATTGTTTTTCGTGCTCTGCCCACGCACGGGAAGCCCCAAACGGTGACGGATTCCACGGTAGCAACCGATATCCATAAGACGCTTGATGTTCAGCTGGATTTCAGAACGGAGGTCGCCTTCAACCTTGTAATCCGCAGCCACCACGGCGCGGATGCTTCCGGCTTGTTCGTCGGTCCAATCCTTCACCTTGATGCCTTTGTCCACACCAGCCTTTTCCAGGATTTTCAACGCACTACTACGACCTATGCCAAAAATATAGGTCAAAGCAATCTCGCCTCTCTTGTTCTGAGGCAAATCTACACCTACAATTCTTATTGCCATATTTAATCTTCTTTTTTGCTATAAAACCATTAACCCTGGCGCATTTTATACTTAGGGTTCTTTTTGTTAATTACGTACAAACGCCCCTTACGACGTACAATTTTGCAGTCCGGAGTGCGCTTTTTCAAAGATGCTCTTGTTTTCATATTTCCGTTTTTTTATTTATATCTAAATACGATACGTCCCTTGGAAAGGTCGTAAGGACTCATTGCAACCCTCACTTTGTCACCAGGAAGGATTTTAATGTAATGCATCCTCATCTTCCCAGAGATATGCGCTGTTATCTCGTGACCGTTTTCCAGCTCCACCCGGAACATTGCGTTAGAGAGAGCCTCCACAATCACACCATCTTGTTCTATCGCCGACTGTTTCGCCATACTTAATATAATATACCTTCAATTTTCTCAATCTCCTCAAACGAGGACAAAATATCAGCTTTCCCATGATGCACGGCCACCGTATGTTCAAAATGCGCCGCATACTTTCCATCAAGCGTCTTGACCGTCCATTTGTCCGGCATCATCCCGATTTTGGGAGACCCCAGCGTTATCATCGGCTCAATGGCTATGCACAACCCATTCTCAATAAGCGGCCCCTCGCCTTTTCTCCCGTAATTGGGCACCTGAGGCTCCTCATGCATGTCCTTTCCTATGCCGTGGCCCACAAACTCCTTCACCACACCCAAGCCTTTCGCTTCACAATGATGCTGCACGGCATGACTGATGTCACCAATCCGCTTGCCGGCCAATGCCGCATCAATACCGCGATACAAAGCTTCTTTCGTCGTGCGCAGGAGAAATTTGGCTTTCTCGCTCACATTGCCCACACAAAAAGTGTAGCACGAATCGCCATTGTAACCGCCCAGCCGCGCTCCGCAATCCACCGAAACGATATCGCCATTCCGCAATGGCCTGTCATTGGGGATGCCGTGGACGACTTCGTCGTTCACCGAGGCGCAAATGGATGCAGGAAACGGGGCACCAAAAGGGTTGGGAAACCCCTTAAAGGTAGGCACCGCGCCATGATCCCTGATAAACTCCTCTGCCAAGCTGTCCAATTGCCTTGTAGTCACCCCCTCGCGGATGTTTTTGGCAATCTCCGCCAAAGTGGATGCCACCAGCAGGTTCGCAGCCCGCATCAGTTCTATTTCGTCCTCCGTCTTAAGGAATATCATATCGGATAGCCTTAATAGCCGGAACGCCCATGAATCCTTCCCGAACTCAAAAGACCGTCGTAATGCCGCATCAACAGATGGCTTTCAATCTGCTGCAACGTATCCAACACCACACCAATCAAGATGAGCAATGACGTACCACCGAAGAACTGCGCAAACTCAGCCTTCACGTTGAGCAAGCCGGCAAAAGCAGGCATGCAGGCGATAAAGGCCAATGCCAACGAACCTGGCAACGTGATGCGCGACATAATTTGGTCAATGAACTCCGCCGTAGGCTTTCCTGGCTTGATACCAGGAATGAACCCGTTGTTCCGCTTCATGTCTTCCGCCATCTGCACTGGATTTAACGTGATTGCCGTGTAGAAATACGTGAAAGCAATAATCAACACAGCAAAAATCAGGTTATATGCCACGCTGGTATGGTCGGCCAGCATCTGCATGAACGGGGTCACCTCATTACCTGACGTAAATCCCATCAACGTAATTGGGATAAACATCAACGCCTGGGCAAAAATGATGGGCATCACATTGGCCGCAAAAAGCTTCAGCGGAATGTATTGACGGGCACCGCCATATTGCTGTCCGCCCACCACACGTTTGGCATACTGCACCGGTATCCGTCTCGTCCCTTGCACCAACAAGATGGCCGCGCAAACAACCAGCAACAGGATGACCATCTCCACGATGAACATCAGCAAGCCGCCACCGCTCAAATTGTTCAGGCGGGCGACAAACTCCTGTCCGAAAGCTTCAGGCAAACGCGCGATGATGCCAATCATGATAATCAGCGACACGCCATTGCCGATACCCCTGTCCGTAATACGTTCACCCAACCAAAGGATGAACATACTGCCGGCCGCAAGGATAATCGTGGAAGTAATCATGAAATACGTCCAACTGATGGCCGGACTCAAGGCCCCGGCAGACTGCATTTTCAAATTCATCAAATAAGCGGGAGCCTGAACCAACAAAATCAGGATGGTCAAATAACGCGTGTACTGATTCATCTTGCGCCTGCCACTCTCCCCTTCGCGCTGCATCTTTTGGAAAGCAGGCACTGCAATGCCTAGCAATTGCACCACGATGGAAGCGGAGATATACGGCATAATCCCCAACGCGAAAATCGAGGCATTGGAAAACGCACCTCCTGAGAACATATTCAACAAAGACATTAGGCCAGCCTCTGTCTGCGTACGCAACGCCGTCAGCTGTGACGGGTCTATTCCGGGCAGAACCACAAACGACCCCAGCCGATAGATTGCAATAAACAGGATGGTGATGAGGATCCTTTGGCGGAGATCCTCAATCAACCATATGTTCTTAAGGGTTTCGACTAACTTTTTCATTGAGTCAGAGTTTTGTCACATTACCACCTGCAGCCTCGATAGCCGCTTCGGCACTCTTAGAGAAAGCATGTGCCTCCACATCGACCTTGGAAGTAAGCGTCCCGTTACCTAAGACCTTGACAAGGTCTTTTTTGGAAGCCAAACCGGCAGCCACCAAGTCGGCAACTCCGATCTTCTCCAAACTCTTCGCTTCGGCCAAGGCTTGGATGTCACCCAAGTTGACAGCCTTGTATTCCACGCGGTTGATGTTCTTGAAGCCGAACTTCGGCACACGACGCTGCAAAGGCATCTGGCCGCCTTCAAACCCGATCTTCCTCTTATAACCGGAACGCGCCTTGGCACCTTTATGACCGCGAGTAGAAGTCCCACCCAAACCGGAACCAGCACCCCGACCAAGTCTTCTGCGCGTCTTCACGGAACCTGCAGCAGGTTTCAACGTATTTAATTTCATTTCAATTCTGTGTTTAAGTGTGAATAATTAATCTTCAACGACCACCAAATGGCGCACCTTGCGCACCATTCCCCGTGCAGAAGGAGTGTCCTCCACTTCAACTACCTGGTTGATTTTCCTCAATCCGAGGGAATCAAGCGTTCTCTTCTGGTCTTTGGGAGCACCAATCCGACTCTTGACTTGTTTAACTTTCATAGTTGCCATAGCACCCTCCTTATCCTCTAAATACTTTTTCCAAACTTACTCCACGGTTTTGGGCGATGGTCTTCGCATCACGCATTTCCGAGAGAGCCAAAATCGTAGCCTTCACCAAGTTGTGGGGGTTAGAAGAACCTTTCGATTTTGCCAAACAGTCCTTGATGCCCACGCTCTCGCAAACGGCACGCATGGCACCGCCTGCCACCACGCCCGTACCGGTAGAAGCCGGACGAATCAACACTCTGGCACCGCCAAATTTTGCCTCTTGTTCGTGAGGAACAGTACCATTCAACACAGGAACCTTTACCAAGTTTTTCTTGGCAGCTTCCACACCCTTGGCGATGGCAGCTGTCACTTCACCGGCTTTTCCAAGTCCCCAACCAATGATACCGTCACCATTACCAACCACGACGATGGCAGCGAAAGTAAAGGTGCGGCCACCCTTTGTCACCTTCGTGACACGGTTGATAGCCACCAACCTGTCCTTCAATTCGATATCACTGCTTATCTTTACTCTGTTAATTGCCATAATCTTTTAAAATTTAAGTCCACCGTTACGTGCAGCATCTGCAAGTTCTTTCACTCTCCCGTGATACAAATAACCATTACGGTCAAAAACCACAGTAGTGATACCTGCCTCCAATGCTTTCTTGGCAACCAACTCGCCCACTTTCGCCGCCTGCTCTTTCTTAGGCATGGCATCCAAACCTCTTGATGAAGCAGCGACTAAGGTTTTTCCTTTTGTATCATCAATAACCTGCACATAAATCTGCTTGTTACTTCTAAACACTGACATACGCGGACGTTCAGCAGTCCCTGAAACCTTCTTGCGTATTCTATACTTGATTTTAATCCGTCTTTCTATCTTCGTTTTCATAATCTTGCAATTTTAAAATTACTTAGCACCAGCCGACTTACCAGATTTTCTGCGAATCTGTTCGCCAACGAACAAAATACCCTTACCCTTATAAGGTTCAGGCATACGGAAAGAACGAATTTTCGCGCACACTTGTCCCAACAACTGCTTGTCGTACGACTCCAATATGATAAGGGGATTTTGATTCCTTTCGGACTTCGTCTCCACCTTGATTTCCTTCGGCAATTGGATGAAAATGTTATGGGTGTATCCCAACGAAAGTTCAAGCAGGTTGCCTTGGTTGCTTGCACGGTAACCCACACCCACAAGTTCCAACTTCTTCACATAGCCTTCAGACACGCCCACGACCATATTGTGTACCAATGCACGGTACAAGCCATGAAAAGCCTGCTTCTGCTTCATCTCGACGGTATCATTCTGCTCGTCGATTTCAAAAGTCACTTCGGAATCAGCTACATTCACCTTAATTGAAGGATGCACAGCCTGGCTCAATTCGCCCTTGGGTCCTTTCACAGTAACCACATTCTCTCCATTCACTGACACAGTCACACCTGCAGGAAGGTGAATCGGCAATTTACCTATTCTAGACATTCTGATATCCTCCAATTAATAAACGTAGCAAAGAACCTCACCGCCGATTTTAAGCGCAGAAGCCTCCTTGTCTGTCATTACACCTTTGGATGTAGATATGATAGCAATACCTAATCCGTTAATCACACTCGGCATGTCTTTGTAACCCGTGTACTTACGCATACCAGGCTTGGAGATGCGGATCAACTTCTTAATCGCGTTGACCTTGTTCACGGTGTCATACTTCAAAGCCACTTTAATTGTACCCTGGGGGCCGTCCTCCACGAACTTGTAGTTCAGGATATACCCCTTGTCAAAAAGGATTTTCGTGATTTCCTTTTTCAAATTCGACGCAGGAATTTCCACCACCCGGTGTTTTGCCATGATGGCATTCCGCAACCGCGTCAAATAATCTGCTATTGGATCTGTCATTTTATATAAATATTAATTAATCGGGACTCTCCCGACAATATTAAAATACTCTCTTACCAGCTTGCTTTCTTCACTCCCGGAATCAAACCACTTGATGCCATTTCGCGGAACTGGATTCTCGAAATCCCGAACTGACGCATGTATCCTTTCGGACGCCCCGTCAGCTTGCAACGGTTGTGCAAACGGATGGGATTTGCATTTTTCGGAATCCGCTGCAACTTGCGAGCAGCCTCATAAGCTTCAGCAGGATCGCCCGTCTTCACGATTTTCTTCAAAGCGGCACGTTTCTCGGCATACTTAGCTACCAGTTTGGCTCTTTTCACTTCGCGAGCCTTCATTGATTCTTTTGCCATATCGTATTCTTAAGCTTTAGCATTTTTAAAAGGCAAACCGAACTCCTTGAGGAGGGCATAGCCTTCTTCGTCCGTCTTTGCCGTTGTCACGAACGTAATGTTCATACCCAAAATCCGGTCAATCGCATCAATGTTGATTTCCGGAAAGATGATTTGCTCATCAATGCCCAGCGTATAATTCCCGCGGCCATCGAATTTGCTCTCGATGCCCTTGAAGTCACGGATACGGGGCAAAGCCACACGAATCAGCTTCTCCAAGAACTCGTACATTCTCTCGCGACGCAAAGTCACCATCACCCCAATAGGCATCTTCTTACGCAACTTGAAATTTGAAACGTCTTTCTTAGAAAGCGTTGCCACGGCCTTCTGTCCCGTGATAGCCGTAATCTCATTGATGGCCACATCAATGATTTTCTTGTCCGCAGTCGCCATGCCCAAGCCCTGATTAATCACAATCTTCTTGAGCACAGGAATCTGCATGGGTGAAGTGTAATTGAATTGCTTCATCAATGCAGGCGCGATGCGCTCCGCATATTCTTTCTTAAGGCTAGCAGTATTTCCCATTACTTAATCTCCTCTCCTGATTTTTTAGCATAACGGACCAACTTTCCGTCTTCGTTCAATCTTCTACCGATGCGTGTCGGTTTGCCGCTCTTCGGGTCAACCACATTCAAATTTGAGATGTGAATTGGAGCTTCCTGCTTCACGAACCCGCCTTGCGGATGTTTTGCGCTCGGCTTTTGGCTCTTCGTCACGATCCTCACGCCTTCTACGATAGCCCGCTGCTCTTTGACAAGCACTTTCAACACCTTTCCAGTCTTGCCCTTATCCTCGCCGGCGTTCACATAGACTGTATCACCTTTCTTTATATGTAACTTACTCATTACTTTACCTTTTTTGGAAATTAAAGTACTTCAGGTGCCAAAGAAACGACTTTCATGTTTTTCGCACGCAGTTCACGGGCCACAGGGCCGAAAATACGGCTTCCCCTCAGTTCGCCTGCATTGTTCAACAACACGCAAGCATTGTCATCAAAACGGATATAAGACCCGTCCGCACGGCGGATTTCCTTCTTCGTGCGCACAATCAAAGCCTTCGATACCGCACCCTTTTTAATATCACTCGACGGAATGACGCTCTTTACAGAAACGACAATCACATCCCCGACAGAAGCATAACGTCTTCTTGTTCCGCCCAAGACACGGATGCAAAGAGCCTCGCGGGCACCGCTATTATCTGCCACAACTAATCTAGATTCTGCCTGTATCATAATTACTTAGCTCTTTCTACGATTTGTACAACTCTCCACCTCTTTGTTTTGCTCAACGGACGAGTTTCCATGATTAACACCGTATCACCTACGTGGCAATCATTCTTCTCGTCATGAACATGGTATTTCTTCGTTTTCGAAACGAACTTACCATAAATCGGGTGTTTCTCTTTGAACTTAGCAGCTACCACAACGGTTTTCTCCATCTTGTCGCTGATCACAACACCTGTTCTTGTCTTTCTTAAATTTCTTTCTTCCATTGCGAGCCCTCTTATTGTTTGTTAAGTTCTCTCTGACGCAACACGGTCAACATGCGAGCGATAGTTTTACGCGCCTGTTTGATTTGTGCAGGATTCTCCAGCGGAGAAACAGCATGGTTCAACAACATTTGCGTATATTTCGCCTTTTCTGCTTGAATGCGCTCAACCAAATCGTTGGTTGACATTTCTCTAATCTCTGCAACTTTCATAATCAAGCGTTTTTATCGTAATCACGTCTAACAATAAATTTAGTGGTCACCGGAAGCTTTTGGGCGGCAAGGCGCAAAGCCTCTTTTGCGATTTCGTATGACACACCTTCAACCTCGAAAATGATACGCCCCGGAGTTATCGGGAATACATAGCCCACGGGGTCACCCTTACCTTTACCCATACGTACGTCTGCCGGCTTCTTCGTGACAGGCTTGTCGGGGAAGATACGAATCCAAATCTGACCTTCACGCTGCATGTAACGCGTCACCGCAATACGGGCAGCCTCAATTTGGCGGCTGGTAATCCAGTGCGTCTCAAGAGACTTTATACCGAACGTACCAAAAGCCAATTGGTTACCACGATGGGCATTGCCTTTACAACGCCCTTTTTGTGGTCTTCTATATTTTGTTCTTTTCGGTTGTAACATAATTCCTAAAATTCAAAATTAACGATTAATGTTCTTCTTCTTACGGAAGTTTCTGCCACCGCCATTACCCGGACGGCCGTTTTCTTTTGCCTGCACGAAATTGGGTGCCAAGTCACGCTTGCCATACACCTCACCCCGGCAAATCCACACTTTGATGCCCAGCAAGCCGACCTTGGTCAGAGCCTCAGTCTTGCAATAGTCGATGTCCGCACGGAAAGTATGCAACGGCGTACGCCCCTCCTTATACATTTCGGAACGCGCGATTTCCGCACCGTTCAAACGGCCAGAAATCAACACCTTGATGCCTTCCGCACCGCTTCTCATCGTGTTGGCGATAGCCATCTTGATGGCACGGCGGTAAGCGATTTTCCCCTCTACCTGGCGGGCAATGTTGTTGGCCACAATCACAGCGTCCAATTCCGGCCTTTTTATCTCAAAGATATTGATTTGGATGTCCTTATCCGTGATTTTCTTCAACTCCTCTTTCAACTTATCCACTTCCTGGCCACCCTTGCCAATGATCAAGCCCGGACGAGACGTGCAAATCGTAATCGTCACGAGTTTCAAAGTACGTTCAATCACAATTCTTGATACGCTAGCCTGCGCCAAACGCGCATTCAAGTACTTGCGGATTTTGCTGTCTTCCAGCAAGGAATCTCCGAAGTCCTTTCCACCGTACCAGTTAGAATCCCAACCTCTAATAATCCCTAATCGGTTGCTTATCGGATTAACTTTCTGTCCCATACTTTTCCTTCTTAATCATTAGTTTTAGTGCCTACGAACAATGTCACGTGATTCGAACGCTTGCGAATCCGGTAACCGCGTCCTTGCGGGGCCGGACGCATCCTTTTCAGGGTGGCACCACAATCAACAAATACTTTTGTCACGAACAGCTCGCCGTCTTCGGCCTTGCGCTCGTTCTTCTGCTCCCAGTTTGCAATGGCAGAACGCAACAATTTCTCAACCTGCACAGAAGCGGCCTTGGTAGAAAATCTCAAGATACCAAGTGCCCTATTGACTTCCACGCCGCGAATCATGTCCACCACATATCTCATCTTGCGCGGCGAAGAAGGCACATCCTTCAATTTTGCATAATACTGGGTCTTCCGGGCTTCTTTTCTTTTTTCAGCCGCAATTTTCTTTCTTGCTCCCATTATATCTGTTTTCTTTATATTTCAATAACCCACCTGCTTATTTCTTCTTATTACCAGCATGGCCACCGAACTTACGCGTGAGGGCAAATTCCCCCAGCTTGTGGCCTACCATGTTCTCGGTAATATAAACAGGAATAAATTTATTTCCATTGTGAACCGCAATAGTATGCCCCACGAAGTCGGGCGATATCATTGAAGCTCTGGCCCATGTTTTCACCACGCTCTTCTTCCCGCTTTCATTCATGGCGAGCACTTTCTTTTCGAGCTTCACTTCGATGTATGGACCTTTTTTTAAAGAACGACTCATAATTTACTCAGATTACTTGTTACTTCTTATTAGCTCTTTCGATAATATACTTGTTGGAATGCTTCTTCGGAGACCTTGTCTTCAAGCCCTTAGCATACAATCCTTTGCGTGAACGCGGATGTCCACCGGACTGACGGCCTTCACCACCGCCCATCGGATGGTCGTGCGGGTTCATCACAACACCACGGTTGTGAGGACGACGTCCCAACCAACGGGAACGTCCGGCCTTACCCGAGCTTTCCAACGCATGATCTGAGTTACCTACGCTGCCGACAGTGGCCTTGCATGCGCAAAGAATCTTGCGAATCTCTCCCGAAGGCAACTTGATGACGCAATAACGTCCCTCACGGGAAGTCAGCTGCGCGAAATTACCGGCAGAGCGAACAAGCTGTGCACCTTGGCCGGGACGCAACTCGATGTTGTGAATCACCGTACCGACCGGGATGTACTCCAAAGGAAGCGCGTTGCCAATCTCTGGGGCGGCGTCCTTTCCCGACATCACCGTGCTACCTACTTGCAAGCCATTAGGAGCAATAATATATCTTTTTTCACCGTCTGCGTAAAACAACAAAGCGATACGAGCCGAACGGTTCGGATCATACTCGATTGTCTTCACGACTGCGGGAACACCATCTTTTTCTCTCTTGAAATCTATGATACGATATTTTCTCTTGTGACCGCCGCCAATGTAGCGCATAGTCATCTTCCCGACGTTGTTACGGCCACCTGTTGAACGTTTACCATATACAAGAGACTTTTCTGGTACAGATGCAGTAATCTCTTCAAAAGTACCAATAATCTTATGTCTCTGCCCCGGTGTTGTGGGCTTAAATTTACGTACTGCCATCTTTTATCAAATATTGCTGTAAAAATCAATCGTTTCGCCTTCCTTCAGCGTCACAATAGCTTTCTTATAAGCATTCGTGCGACCCTGGATAAGGCCGGATTTCGTGTAACGGCTTTTCCGCTTGCCGGAATAGCGGCAAGTATTCACGCCTTCTACTTTCACATTATACAAAGCCTCAACCTCCTTCTTGATGTCGTATTTGTTTGCATCAGGACGGACGATGAAGCCGTATTTATTGTTAAACTTCTCCGTAATCGAGGTCATCTTCTCAGTGACCAACGGTTTAATAATATATCCCATAATGGTTCTCTTCCTTATTTGGTTAAGATTTCATCCACAATCTTGAGCGATTTTTCGGTTACAACCATCACATCCGCGTCCAACACCTTATAAGTGTTCAACTCGGCAGCATTCATCACATCCACTCGCTGGATGTTTCGAGCCGACAAATATACGTTTTTATCCGTTCCCGGCAAAACGAACAATGCCTTCTTTCCCGAAACTTTAAGATTGTTTAATATTCCTACAAACTCTTTTGTCTTCGGAGCCTCCATCGTGAAGTCTTCCAAAACCAAAATCGCATTCTCTTTTGCCTTATAGCTCAACGCCGACTTACGTGCCAAGACCTTGACCTTCTTGTTCAACTTGAAGCTATAATCACGCGGTTTCGGGCCAAAAACGCGGCCACCACCGACCAACACAGGTGAATTGATGTCACCGCGACGGGCACCACCACCACCTTTTTGGCGACCCAACTTGCGGGTGGAACCGCTCACTTCGCTTCTTTCCTTAGCCTTTGCCGTACCTTGGCGTTGGTTGGCCATATACTGCTTCACGGCAAGATAAATGACATGGTCATTAGGCTCGATGTTATAAACGGCATCATTCAGAAGAGCCTTTCTCCCGGTGTCTTCACCCTTGATATTTAATACACTGACTTCCATTATTACTTCTCAATTATAACGATTGAACCATTGTAACCCGGCACCGATCCCTTGATAAGAAGCAGGTTGTGTTCCGGAATCACCTTTAACACTTGCAGGTTTTGCGTAGTCACACGCTCATTGCCCATTTGCCCGCCCATGCGCAAGCCTTTGAAGACCTTGGCGGGATATGAACAAGCACCGATAGAACCCGGTTTGCGGGTACGGTTATGCTGACCGTGCGTCGTCTGTCCTACGCCGCCGAAACCATGACGCTTGACTACACCTTGGAAGCCACGTCCTTTCGAAGTCCCGATTACGTCCACGTAACCCGTGCCTTCAAAAAGATCCACTGTGACGGTGTCGCCCAAATTCAATTCTTGCTCAAAATCTGTGAACTCGGCCAAGTGTCTCTTGGGGGTAGTACCAGCTTTCTTGAAGTGACCTTTCAAAGCGGCCGACGTGTTCTTCTCCTTGGCTTCTTCAAAGCCGAGCTGAACTGCTGCATAACCGTCTTTTTCCACACTTTTAACCTGAGTAACTACACAAGGACCAGCTTCGATAACAGTGCATGGAACATTCTTACCATCGGCACTGAATACGGATGTCATTCCGATTTTCTTTCCTAATAATCCTGGCATTTCAGTTGATTTTAATAGATAAGTACTATACTTTGATTTCCACTTCTACACCGCTCGGCAGTTCCAGCTTCATCAGCGCGTCCACGGTCTTTGCCGTTGAGCTGTAGATGTCAATCAGCCTCTTGTAGGAAGCCAACTGGAACTGTTCGCGTGATTTCTTGTTCACGAAAGTCGAACGGTTTACCGTAAAGATACGCTTGTGCGTGGGGAGAGGAATGGGACCGCTCACAATCGCACCCGTCACTTTCACTGTCTTCACAATCTTTTCGGCCGACTTGTCCACCAAGTTGTGGTCGTAAGATTTCAGTTTGATTCTGATTTTCTGACTCATTGTTTTTATTAATTTGATGATGAATTAATATGTAAAGGAAAGAAGGTATATCGGTTAAGAGTCATTCGCTAACCGATACCCTCTCCCCCAATTTCTATTGCCGTCCAATTACACCAAGTCCGTGCGGCCTTTGATTTCCTCAAGCACGGCCTTTGCGATTGAGCTTGATACCGGAGCGTGATGGTCGTACGTCATGGACGATGTCGCACGTCCGGAAGTAATCGTACGCAAGGCTGTCACATAACCGAACATCTCTGCCAACGGCACCATGGCTTTCACGATGCGTGCGCCGCTGCGGCTGGTATCCATACCTTCCACTTGTCCACGACGCTTGTTCAAGTCACCAATGACATCACCCATGTTCTCTTCCGGCGTCACTACTTCCAGCTTCATGATCGGCTCCATCAACACCGGCTTAGCTTGTGCACAAGCGTTACGGTAAGCCTGCATGGCGCAGATTTCGAAAGACAGCTGGTCGGAATCGACCGGGTGGAAAGAACCGTCCAACAGTTCCACCTTCATGCTATCCATCGGGAAGCCGCCCAAGATACCATTCTTCATGGCGTTCTCAAAGCCCTTCTGCACGGAAGGAATGAATTCCTTGGGAATGTTACCGCCAGTCACCTTATTCTCGAACTGCAGTCCGCCTTCCTTGTAATCCTCGTCCACCGGACCCACATTCACGATGATGTCGGCAAACTTACCACGACCACCAGACTGTTTCTTATACACCTCACGCAAGTTGACCGTCTTCGTGATGGCCTCCTTGTAGTTCACCTGGGGCTTGCCTTGATTGCATTCAACCTTGAACTCACGCTTCAGACGATCCAAAATGATGTCCAAGTGCAACTCGCCCATACCGGAAATCACCGTCTGGCCCGTCTGCTCGTCCGTTCTTACCGTGAACGTCGGATCCTCTTCAGCCAACTTGGCCAAGCCATTGGACAGCTTGTCCAAATCCTTCTGCGTCTTCGGCTCCACGGCAATACCAATCACGGGTTCCGGGAAGTCCATGGATTCCAACACGATCGGAGCATCCTCATCACACAAAGTATCACCTGTGCGGATATCCTTGAAACCGATGCCGGCACCGATATCACCCGCGCTGATTACCTCTACAGGATTTTGGTGGTTGGAGTGCATTTGGAACAGGCGAGAAACACGTTCCTTCTTGCCTGAACGGGAATTATAAATGTATGAACCAGCCTCCACCTTACCTGAATACACACGGATAAAGGTCAAACGGCCAACGTACGGGTCGGTCGCAATCTTGAAAGCCAAAGCTGCAGTCTTGTCGTCTTCAGAGGGCTTGCGGTCTTCCTCTTCGCCCGTGTCAGGATTCGTACCCACGACATTGGGCGTGTCCAACGGAGACGGCAGGAATGCGCACACATAGTCCAGCAACGTCTGCACACCCTTGTTCTTAAACGAAGAGCCGCAAAGCATCGGGGTCACCTCCATCTTCACCGTAGCGGCACGCAAGGCGCGCAGGATTTCCTCCTCCGTGATGGTAGAAGGATCATCGAAGTATTTGGACATCAGGTCGTCGTCAAACTCGGCCACTTTCTCCAACATCTTGTCGCGCCATTCTTCAGCCTCAGCCTGCAAATTGGCGGGAATGTCCTCCACGTCATAGTCGGCACCCATCGTCTCGTCATGCCACAAGATGGCTTTCATCTTAATCAAATCGACAACCCCCTTGAAGTTTTCTTCCGCACCGATAGGAATCACCACCGGGCACGGATTCGCGCCCAACACGTCCTTCATCTGGCGAACCACTTCGAAGAAGTCGGCACCCGAACGGTCCATTTTGTTCACATAACCGATACGGGGAACATTATACTTGTCGGCCTGACGCCACACCGTTTCAGACTGCGGTTCCACACCGCCCACGGCACAATAGGTAGCCACGGCACCGTCCAGCACACGCAACGAACGCTCCACTTCAGCCGTGAAGTCCACGTGTCCCGGAGTGTCAATCAAGTTAATCTTATACTTTTTACCATCCCAAGTCCAGTAAGTTGTCGTAGCGGCCGAAGTAATCGTGATACCACGCTCCTGCTCCTGTGCCATCCAGTCCATGGTGGCAGCGCCATCATGCACCTCACCAATCTTGTGCGTCAAACCGGTGTAGAAAAGGATGCGCTCGGAGGTCGTTGTCTTACCGGCATCGATATGAGCCATGATACCGATGTTGCGCGTCAAATGTAAATCTTGCTTTGCCATTTTGTTTCAGTTCCTTATGATGGTTAGAATCTAAAGTGAGCGAATGCACGGTTTGCCTCGGCCATGCGGTGCATGTCTTCCTTCCGCTTGAAAGCGCCGCCTTGCTGGTTGTAGGCATCCATGATTTCAGCCGCGAGTTTCTCGGCCATCGACTTGCCCCCACGCTTACGCGCATAGATAATCAGATTCTTCATGGAAACCGACTCCTTGCGTTCAGGACGGATTTCCGTAGGCACTTGGAATGTGGCACCGCCCACACGACGGGACTTCACCTCCACCTGGGGAGTCACATTGTCCAATGCTGTTTTCCAGATTTCCAAAGCGCTCTTCTCTTCATTAGCCATCTTATTCTTCACGCGCTCCAATGCGTCATAAAAAATAGAATAGGAAAGGCTCTTCTTGCCATCGTACATCAGATGGTTCACAAACTTAGAAACTTTAACATCGTTAAAGACAGGGTCTGGAAGGACCACACGTTTTTTTGGTTTTGCTTTTCTCATTTTCTAATTGCTTTTTTCAGTCTGGCTGCATGTAGATATTCTTCAACCCTCCCACCGGAAGATTTACTCAACCTTTAGCTCAACAAACCAAAACTAATAATAATATGTATATCCCTATTTATATATACAAGGTTTACTTCTTACCGGCCTTCGGGCGTTTCGCGCCATATTTTGAACGGCGTTGTGTGCGGTTGGCCACGCCGGCGGTATCCAAAGTGCCACGCACGATGTGGTAACGCACACCCGGCAGGTCTTTCACACGTCCACCACGCACCAGCACGATGGAGTGCTCCTGCAGGTTGTGTCCTTCGCCCGGAATGTAAGAGTTCACTTCTTTCATGTTTGTCAAACGCACACGGGCGACCTTACGCATCGCCGAATTAGGTTTCTTAGGCGTGGTGGTATAAACACGCACACACACGCCGCGACGCTGCGGACAGCTGTCCAGCGCGGGAGACTTGCTCTTGTCCACCAACACTTTTCTACCCTTTCTCACCAATTGTTGAATAGTAGGCATTGTCTTTGATTTTTAGTTTGTTATATTATTATTTTTCGTATGATTCCATCCATAAAAGGCCATGATAGGCCATTTCAGGGTGCAAAGTTACGAATTTTATTCCATTCCGCAAGGTGTTTTTCTCTTATTTATAGGTTAATGCGGCAATAAAACGCCGCAGAGCTTCATTTTTAACCAAAATTAGCTCTGCGGCAGTGAAATCGGCCAAAAAGGGACTTTTACGCCTCCCCCTTGTTGATCTTAAACGGGGCAACCGTCCGCGGGCCGCCTTTCTGCAAATTGATTTCACCGAACGTGTGCTCGTACTTGCTGACATTGTCCTGCAAGGCAAAAAGCAAACGCTTGGCATGTTCCGGAGCCATCACAATCCGCGACTTCACACTGGCTTTCGGCATTCCCGGCATCATACATACAAAGTCAATAATCACCTCTGAAGCCGAATGGGCAATCATCGCCAAATTGGCATACGTGCCTTGCGCCACTTCCGGACTAATCTCGATTTGCAGCATATTGTTGTCACGCTGCTGGTTTTCTTCGTTACTCATAATTGCGTTAATTGTTTTTGATTAATAAATCCTGCATGCAAATATACACCTTTTCGCCCATTATACCAACATTGGCCGCACAAAATATGGCCGGGCGACACCACGTTTATCCCCACGCGGATGCCCGTTCATGTCCTCCGGCCCGTAGGGTGTCCGAAAAAACACCCGTTTTTCTTTGCCGTCCGCCGGAAATACCCTATCTTTACAAAAACAATGGAAAAACAACCGCCATGCGACGCAAAGGCTTTTTCCGGGGAGCCCTTTGGGCACTCCTCATCGGCAACATATTCCAACTCATATACACCCTGCACGACGGGCAGGCCAACCGGACAATCTATCTCGGCTGGAACCAGTACCTTTTCTATGCCGGGGCCGCCTGCCTGCTATTTGGCAGACACAAAGAAGAGACGAATGCAGAGAAAACGAGCGCAGGGGAAACGAGCACAGAGGAGACGAGCGACGCAAAGACCCTTCTCTGCTTCATCAACGGCGTCATCGGGCTCTTCGGCATTCTGTATGTCGAATGCACCGAAGACAGACCCGGAATCAAATGCGTACGCCACGATTCATGGCAAATCCTGCAACCGACCCCGAACCATCCTGAAGACTACCTCATCCAATGTTACAGGAATGGCAACTTTTATGAAGGCATGACCAGAATCTACACCTACGGTAGCGGACGAAGAAAAGAAGAAGAACGAAAACGTGACGGACTCGGGCACTTCTGCTGGAACAACGGAGACTATTACATAGGCATGTGGAAAGAAGGATACCGCACCCAGGGGCTTTACATCTGGGCGGGAAACGAAAGTGCCTACTTCGGTGATTTCAAATACGACCAAGACTCAAGCGTATATCAAATCACAGGACGCGGCATCTACTTCTACCCCGACGGCAGCTGTTTCGACGGGAATTTCAACAACGCAGGCAAAGAAGGATGGGGCTACAGCTATGGCCCCGACGGCCAACGCCTCTATGCCCGGTTCGAACACAACCAAAGAAAGGCGTACAAGGAGCTGACCCGCAAGAACAGCTACGTGGGCTGGTTCAAGAACAAATACCGGGCCACCGGCTTCGGACGTTATTACTATGCCGACGGGGGGTATTACCAAGGATGGTTCAAGAGCGGGAATTTCAACGGGGAAGGCAGGCTGGTCAACGCGCAGAACAAGACCGTGGCCGTGCGGAAATGGAACATGGCCAACCCGCAGGAAGAACCCGCAAGGCTCCTGCGCGAGGAAGCGGACAGCACCCTCCTTCCAAACGGGCCAACACCGAAGGCCGAGGAAAAACAGGCCGACGCACACAAGACGCCAAAACCCGATGCCGCAACCCCCAAAGACGCATTCATCACCCAACCCGACCCCTCCGGACGGAAAATCGTGCGCTACCGGGGCAAGCTCGTAAACGGCAAACCAGAAGGGAAAGCACAAGCCACGTTCGAAAACGGGGACGTGTATGTCGGCGAATGGCGCAACGGGTTGCGCGAAGGTTACGGCGAAATCAGATACGCCAACGGCGACGAATACAAAGGCGAATGGAAAGCCGACAAACGTACAGGGGAAGCCCATTACTTCAAGGGGCCGAACGACTATGTGAAAGGCGACTTCGTGGACGGGAAACCCCACGGCATCGCCATCCGCTACGTGCGCGGCGCAAGAATCTTCAACGGCAAATGGGAAAACGGAGTACCCACAAAGGGAATCACCGCAGCGGAATAAAGGACACCTTCTGCAATGGATATCGCCGGACATCTAGTTCCAAAGGATTTCGCCTTGAAACGGCCTGCATTCCGGGACACATAGCCGCGAGGGCATGTCTTTAAAGAACACCTATCCCACGCGGCAGAAAATAGGAGGAGGGTGTATCAAAATAAACTCCTCCGCCTTGTAGGAGGGCACTGAAAAAGTCCATTATTTGAAAATACCACTAACAAAATGCAAGTAAAAGTACCGGCAACAAGCTAAATAGCGTATAAAACATTGCGTTTACAGCAAATATGCGTCTTTTTATTTACATTACGATAGCACATCTTCGTGAGAGGGGACTTTTTCAGTGCCCTCCCTTGTAGGGGAGGTGGCGCGAAGCGACGGAGGGGTCTCACGTCCACAAAGACATACTTTATGGGTGAAACCCCTCAGGCCCGTTGGGCCAGCTCCCCTGCAAGGCGGAGCAGTTCCTTCTCGCAGGTTTTGATACACCCGCATACTCGCACTATGCGTATGTCAGTGACTTGTCTTGCGATTGTGCGGCAGGAATGCCGCACCTCCTATATTGACAGAATGACAGTTTCGGGTGTGCATTGACAATTTGCTCATTTTCGCCGTCTGAGATTCGCGTATTCGTCCGCCGGGCCGGGACGGCGCGAAAAAAAACGCAGCCACACGCGCCATGCGGAAATCAAAATGTCGCGGAATCCCCTCCAAACCTGCCCTTTTGACGGAACACGGGGCACTCCCGGCGCAGAAACCCGACCGGCGGGAAAGCCCGCCGGGGGATTCCGCCGACAAAATGACACGGGAAACGT
>CALUFQ010000002.1 GCA_944319925.1 uncultured Paraprevotella sp. | reverse complement strand
TTTCTTTCAATGTCAAGCTTTTCATATCGCGTATGCCTTTTATCTGTTTACTCCGCAAAGCTAAGAAAAACTTTCCAAACGAGCTACTAAAACATTTAGTAGAACTACTATCATTAACAGTAATTAGAACGCGAAGCGGCAGAAACCCAAGAAAGATGTAAAAACGAGCCATAATTCTATAAGAAAATCCGGCGGGGAAAGCGTAACTTTGCAGTGGAAAAAGAAGAAAGGAAAGCAATGGCTACGGAAAAGAAACAGATGGAGAAACGGACTTTCCCCGTATTGGACATGAGCTGTGCCGCTTGCGCCGTGCGGGTGGACAAGACGCTCAACCGACAGCCGGGCGTCTGCTCGGCGGCGGTGAACTATGCGGCGGCCACCGCCACCGTGGAATACGACCCGGCGGTGTGCTCGCCGGAACAGCTGCAAGAAGCATTGCAGGAAGCGGGATACGGACTGGTCATCGAAGGCGACCGCCGGCAGATGGAAGACCGCGCGGAACAGGCGCACGACGAAAAATACCGCCGGCTGAAGCGACGCACGATCGGAGCCATCACGCTGGCCCTGCCCGTGGCCGTCATCGGGATGGGCTTCATGGACTGGGCTTATGCCGGGTGGGTGTCCTGGCTGTTGGCCACGCCGGTGGTCTTTTGGTTCGGATGCGATTTCCACGTCAATGCCTGGAAACAACTGCGCCACGGGTCGGCCAACATGGACACATTGGTGTCCAACAGCACACTCGTGGCCTATCTGTTCAGCGTCTTCAACCTCTTTTTCCCGGAATTCTGGACGCGGCGAGGCGTGGAACCGCACGTCTATTTCGAGGCTGCCAGCGTCATCATCGCCTTCATCCTGCTGGGATGCCTGCTGGAAGAACGCGCCAAAGGAAACACCTCGGCCGCCATCAAGAAACTGATGGGGTTGCAACCCCGGACGGCCACCATCGTCACCGGAGAAGACGGACACACCGCCGAGATTTCCATCAAGGACATCCGGAAAGGGCAGACCGTGATGGCCAAGCCGGGCGAACGCATAGCCGTGGACGGTACGGTCGTCTCCGGCAGTTCTTACATTGACGAAAGCATGCTGAGCGGTGAACCCGTCCCCGTAGCCAAAAAAGAAGGATCACAGGTGTTCGCCGGCACCATCAACCAGCGCGGCATCCTGCGTTTCCGCGCCGAAAAAGTGGGAGCGGACACCACCTTGGCCCGCATCATTCGCCTCGTGCAGGACGCACAAGGCAGCAAAGCCCCCGTGCAACGGCTCGTGGACAAAATCGCGGCGGTATTTGTGCCCACCATCATCGCCATCGCCGTGCTCTCGTTCGCCTGCTGGTGGGCCTTTGCGCCCGAAAACGGTTTCACCCACGGCCTGCTGGCCCTCGTCACGGTACTCATCATCGCCTGTCCCTGCGCCCTCGGGCTGGCCACGCCCACGGCCATCATGGTGGGCATCGGCAAAGGTGCGGAACGGGGCATCCTCATCAAGGACGCGGAAAGCCTGGAGGCCGCCCGCAAGATAGACATCCTCATGGTGGACAAGACGGGCACACTGACGGAAGGGCATCCCATGGTGACTGAAGTCGTATGGGACGACAAGGACGCAAACGACGCAGCTGATGTGTTCTACAGTTTGGAAGCACTGTCCGAACATCCACTGGCCGAAGCCATATCCACCCATCTCAACGGACAGGCATTGCCTGTGGCCGACTTTGAAAGCCTCACCGGGAAAGGGACAAAATGCCGCTATAATAATAAAGTATATTACGCGGGCAACCGCAAATTGATGGAAGAAAACCACATCACCATGGGGCAAAAATTCCAAACCGCCGCCGACCGGATGGCCGCTGCAGGACAGACCGTGGTCTTCTTTGCCGACGAAAACCATGTCCTGGCAACCGTGGCCATCACCGACCGTGTGAAAGCCACTTCGCGCCAAGCCGTGAAAGAATTGCAAGATATGGGCATCGAAGTGTACATGCTCACGGGCGACAACGCCACCACCGCCGCGCGCGTCGCCGCCGAGACGGGCATCCGCCACTACCGCGCCGAGGTGTCGCCGGCCGACAAAGCCGACTTCATCGCATCCTTGCAACGCGAAGGGCACAAAGTGGCCATGGCCGGCGACGGCATCAACGACAGTGCCGCCCTGGCCTGCGCCGACCTCAGCATCGCCATGGGACGGGGTAGCGACATCGCCATGGACGTGGCCCAAATAACAATTATCTCGTCCGACCTCTGCAAGATTCCGGAAGCTATCCGGCTCTCCGCCGCCACGGTACGCACCATCCGGCAAAACCTGTTCTGGGCCTTCATCTACAACACCATCGGAGTGCCCGTCGCCGCCGGTGTGCTCTATCCCGTATGCGGTTTCCTGCTCAACCCGATGATTGGCGGAGCCGCCATGGCCATGAGCAGCGTGAGCGTGGTGACGAACAGCCTGCGCCTGCGCCGGGTACGCTTGCAAGGAAAAGCAAACATTCAAACTTCAAAACCCAATACCGATATGAAAAAGGAATATAAAGTGGAAGGCATGATGTGCAACCATTGCCGCATGCACGTGGAAAAGGCGTTGAACAGCATCGAAGGCGTACACGCCACCGTAACCCTCGACCCGCCCGCCGCCGTCATCGAATTTGACGGGACGGTGAAGCCCGTGGAAGAACTGCAAGCCGTGTTGGAGGAGGAAGGTTACAAAATCACGGAAGCTTAAAACGAAAGAGAAGGAGGAAGCCAAGATGAAACTGGACAAACTCTGCGTGGCCTACTATTCGCCCACGCACACCTCCCGCACCGTGGCCCGCGCCGCAGCCGACGGCTTCGGCATCGCCCGGCGCGAGGAAATCGACCTGACCACCGACCTGAACGAAAGTCCCGTGGCGGTGAAAGACAGCATCTGCATCGTGGCCGCCCCGGTCTATGGCGGGCTTGTCGCACCCGTGGCCGCGCGGCGCATCGGCCGCCTGCGGGCTGAAAACAGTGTGGCCGTGCCCATCGTGGTCTATGGCAACCGCGATTACGAAGATGCGCTGGTGCAACTGCGCGACCTGCTCCGCGCACAAGGCTTCACCGTGCTCTGCGGCGCGGCTTTCGTGGGAGAACACAGCTACAGCCGACCCGGCATGCCCATCGCCGAAGGACGACCGGATGCCACCGACCGGGCGGAAGCCGAAACTTTCGGACAGCAAGCCTACGCCAGCCTGTTGCGCCAACTGGGCATCGGGGAAACACCCGACCCGACGGTACGCGACTTCGCCCTGACCTACAGCACACCGCTGGAAAGCCTCGTCACCACCCCGCCGATGAAGGGCAACGTGCCCTACAAGACACTCGGCCCCTCGACCCCTCAGGCCCCCGTGGTGAACGAAAACTGCTACGGTTGCGGCGAATGCGTGGATTGGTGCCCGACAGGAGCCATCAGCCTGCAGGACGGACGCAGCACGACCGACGTGTCGCTTTGCACCAAATGCTGCGCCTGCGTCAAGTTCTGCCCGGCAAATGCCCGCACATTCGACACGCCCTACACCGCCAAACTGCATCAACATTTCAGTGCACGGCGCGAGCCGGAACTGTTCATCTGAAGCCGATGTTTGAAACACGATCCGCCTTTCTTCGCCCCCCTTTTGAAACCACATGCAAAAGGAAGGCGAAGATAGGGGAACTGTTCCCAATTTGGGAATTTAACAATTATACTTAGCACGGAATAAATTTGTGCATTTCTAAATGACAATTTATCGGATAGTATGTGCAGCAAGAATGCTGCATCTCCTATTCGCCGTTTGTGGAATTTTTCGGAAAGCCCTTGCGAGTTTGTCCGTCCGGAGGCAAAACTCCTCCGCCTTGCAGGGGAGGTGGCCCGCAGGGCCGGAGAGGTTTCCCATGCACGTGAGTAACTTTTCTCTCTTTTTCCCGACTCGTTTATGTTGTCCGTGGATGCGTCCAAGGCTGTTCCCGTGGGCGTAAGCCCCCTCCGCCCCTTCGGGGCTCGTACCCCCCTGCAAGGCGGGACAGTTCTTTCCGGCCGGCTTCGACTGCCGACATTCAGAAGTTTGTAAAAGCAGGAACTCCATATCACTCAATTCCCTCAATTCGTTTTTCCAGATGGTGTTAAATCCCAAAAAATGCGGGCTGTTCCAGATGAGGGTGTATCAAAATCCATTTTGTGGCAAGATGAACTTTAATTTGAAATCTGAACATCCTAAAAGGATTGGTAAAGGGGCGCATCATCACTCAAAAACAGAGTTTGATGCGACCCTTTTAGATGTCATGGCTCTAATCCGTTACTTTTAGAAGACGACATTTTAATTTTGATACACCCTCGACGGAGGGACTTTGGGCCGTTTGCGGAATTAGATACAAACTGACTCCTTACAGATAACAAATGCCAGTTCATGTAAGAAGGGGAAATCTTTTCGGGTTGAAAACCCAGATACCCAGTAGTATGGGATTGCAAAGCCTACGTGGCAGACTCTCTATGATTTATGCGTTCCTGCATTGATTTTCCGCTGACCCGTTTTTTCGGGAAGACAGGACGCGTCTTTTGACGACCGCCGTCCCGTGAATGGCCGTTGCCGCCTGCGAAATGCGGATATTCAATTTAAGATTCCGTTTTATTGTGTACTACGATTTTTTGTCGTACTTTTGTGTAATCATGCGCGTCGCAGGCGTTTTCCCCATGAGTGGAAAGCCGTTGCGACGGGGTAAAAAGTACGGGGAAAGAAAATGGGAAAAGGAAAATTGGCAAAGTTCGCCGACATGGCAAGTTATCCGCACGTGTTCGAATATCCTTATTCGGCCATGGACGAGACACCCTGCGAGATGAAAGGACACTGGGGGGCGCGTTTTTTCCACAATGACCGCCCTATCGTGTTGGAGCTGGGCTGCGGCCGGGGGGAATACACCGTGGAGCTGGCCCGTCTTTATCCCGAAAAGAATTTCATCGGGGTGGATATCAAGGGTGCCCGCATGTGGACGGGGGCCACGGAAGCTTTGCGCGAGGGATTGCCGAACGTGGCTTTCCTGCGCACGAACATCGAAATCATCGACCGCTTCTTTGCGGCGGACGAGGTGGCCGAAATCTGGCTGACGTTCAGCGACCCGCAGATGAAGAAGGTGACGAAGCGGCTGACTTCCACGTTCTTCATGGAGCGTTACCGCCGTTTCCTGCAGGATGGCGGGCGCATCCACCTGAAGACGGATTCCAACTTTCTCTTTACTTACACTACGTATATGGTGGAGAAGAACGGTCTGCCAATGGAGTTTTCCACCACGGACTTGTACCATAGCGTCCTGGCAGAACACCCCGACACGAAAGAGGCGCGCATCCTGGGCATCCAGACTTATTATGAACAGCAATGGCTAGACCGCGGGCTGGCCATTCGCTACATGCGCTTCCGCCTGCCCCGCGAGGGGATGTTGGAAGAGCCGGACGTGGAGATAGAAATGGACGAATACCGCAGCTATAACCGCAGCAAGCGGAGCAGTCTGGCGTCATCGAAATAGGAAAGACTTAAAAAAACAAAGCACATGAACATATATCCCAAATTGATTATGGACGCGCTGGCGACAGTGCGCTACCCGGGCACGGGAAAGAACATCGTGGAGGCCGGCATGGTGGAGGACGACCTGCGCATCAGCGGACTGCACGTCAGTTTCTCGCTGATTTTCGACAAACCGACCAACCCCTTCCTGAAATCCATCATGAAAGCCGCCGAGGCGGCCATCCATGCCTACGTGGGCAAGGAGGTGGAAGTGGAAATCAAGAGCAAGACGCTGCAGGCTCCGCGCCCCGAAGTGGGGCAGCTGTTGCCGGGCGTGAAAAACATCATCGCCGTGTCGTCCGGCAAGGGAGGCGTGGGCAAGTCCACGATTGCGGCCAACCTGGCGGTGGCCTTGGCCAAGCTGGGTTACAAGGTGGGGTTGCTTGATGCCGACATCTTCGGGCCGAGCATGCCCAAGATGTTCCATGCCGAGGAGGCACGTCCGTATGCCGAGCCGGTGGACGGGCGCGACCTGATCGTGCCGGTGGAGAGCTACGGGGTCAAGATGCTGTCCATCGGTTTCTTCGTGGATCCCGACCAGGCCATGTTGTGGCGCGGGGCGATGGCTTGCAACGCGCTGAAACAGCTCATCGGCGACGCCAACTGGGGCGAATTGGACTATTTCATCTTGGATACGCCGCCGGGCACGAGCGACATCCATCTGACGCTGGTGCAGACGCTCCCCATCACGGGTGCCGTCATTGTCAGCACCCCCCAGAAAGTGGCTTTGGCCGACGCGCGCAAGGGCATCAACATGTACCAGAACGAGAAGGTGAACGTGCCCATCCTGGGGTTGGTGGAAAACATGGCATGGTTCACGCCTGCCGAATTGCCCCAGAACAAGTATTACCTGTTTGGCAAGGAGGGCGTGAAGCGGTTGGCAGAGGAGATGCACGTGCCCTTGCTGGGACAGATTCCCATCGTGCAGAGCATCTGCGAGAACGGCGACAAGGGTACGCCCGAGGCGTTGGACGAAAATGCCCCCACGGGGCAGGCCTTCATGGATTTCGCCCGGCGCGTGGTGGAAGAGACCGACCGGCGTAACGCAGAACAGGAGCCGACGCACATCGTGCAAGTGAAGAAATAAGCCACGTGAAAGCAGTGAGGCCGTTTCGCCGTTTGGCGGAACGGCTTTTTTTAAAGGATGAAAGATTTATGGCATCAACGGAAAAAGAAGCCCGCGTGACGGGCGACTTGGCGTGGGACGGGCTACACCGCCCCCGGATATATTATGCGATGGCCGCCATCCTGTCCGGTTTGTTCCTGACGGTGATTGACGGGACGATTTGCAACGTGGCGTTGCCGACCATTGCCCACCAGTTGCAGGTGTCTTCGTCCGATTCCATTTGGATTGTCAACGCGTTCCAGCTGGTCATTATCATGACGCTTCTGCCTGGTGCTGCGGCCGGCGAGCTGTTCGGCTTCAGGCGCATGTATCTTTTGGGGATGGTGTTGTTCACGGCCGGCTCGTTGTGTTGCGCCTTGTCGGGCACCTTTTCCACCCTGGTCTTGTCGCGCATGCTCCAAGGCGTGGGGGCGGCGATGGTGATGAGCGTGAACGGTTCCTTGGTACGCCTGATTTATCCCCGCCGTCATCTGGGCAAGGGCGTGGGGCTGAACGCCACGGTGGTGGCATTGGCTTCGGTGGCGGGACCGGCCTTGTCCGGCCTTATCCTTTCCTTGGCATCCTGGCCGTGGCTGTTTGCCGTGAACATTCCTTTGGGCATATTGGCTTTTTGTTTGGGCTATAAATTTCTTCCGGGCAATCCGACGCAGGTGGAAGGGCGGCGTTACGACGTGTCTTCGGCGGTGTTGAACGCGCTGGTGTTCGGCCTTTTCTTCGGATGTTTCGAGGCTTTCTCCCACGAAGTGTCTTGGCACTGGATCGTGTGCGGGCTGGCTGTGTTGTCGGTGGTGGGCGTGGTGTTTGTGCGTCGCCAGCTCCGGCAAGCCTATCCGATTTTGCCCTTCGACTTGTTGCGCATTCCCGTGTTTTCCTTGTCTGTGCTGACCAGCGTCTTGTCTTTTTCCTCCCAGATGTTGGCCATGGTGGCTTTGCCGTTCATGTTCCATCTCACGTTTGGCATGAACGCTGCCGAGACGGGGATGCTGATGATGGCGTGGCCTCTGGTCATTACCGTGGCCGGCCCGTTGGCCGGGTCGTTGGTCAACCGGATTCATCCGGGGCTTTTGGGCGGCGTGGGGCTGTTGACGATGAGCATGGGGTGTTTCCTCTTGTCGGACGTGGATGCGTCGGAAGGCTATGGCGGGCTGGTGGCGCGGCTGATGTTGTGTGGTTTCGGCTTCGGGCTGTTCCAATCGCCCAACAACCACTTACTGTTGAGCTCTGCCCCTTCCTATCGCAGCGGGGGAGCCAGCGGCATGCAGTCCACGGCGCGGCTGACGGGGCAGACGCTCGGTGCGGCCTTGGTGGCCTTGCTGTTCTACGGATATGGGGACAATGCCCCCCATGTGGCCATGATGTTGGCCGGCGGGTTCACGCTCTGTGGCAGCATCGTGTCCACCACGCGCATCCGGGCTTCCGGAAGTCATAGGGTTTAACCTCAATCGGTCATTAGACTTTAGGCAGATTGCCCGCTTGTGTCTTGCAGATCGTTTTCTGCTCTGTTGAAGGCGTAGCGGGCTACGTCGAAGCAGGGCAGGAAGCAAGATGCTGGCAAAAGTGAGTAAGACGCCTGAAGAGCTTTGCTTTTCAAATAAAAATGCCCCTTGTGCGGTCTAATAACCGATTGGGGTTTAATTGTTTTTGAAGTCTTTCACGACGCCTTCGCAGATCCAGTCGGCCAATGCCTGGCGGTTGGAGGCGAGCACGAGGCGTTTCCGGTCGCGGGCGTTCTGCAGGTTGCCCAGTTCCAAGAAAGCGGCGGGCGGGTTGGAGTTGGCCAGCACGTAAAGCTTGCGTTCGCTTACCGTCCCCCTGAAGCCCCGGTTGGGCTGGTGCTTGTCATATTTCCGTTCGAAGGTGCGGTGGATGTTTTCGGCCAGCCGTTTGCCGTTCTTGCTTCCCGGGCAATGGTAGAAGAACACATCGACCTGGTCTTTCTTCCCCCGGCTATCCACGTGGATGAAGATGCTCCTTTTGTACTTTTCCTTGTCTTTCCGCGCGAGGCGGTCGATGGCATCGCAGCGTTGCTGGAGCCGGGCAACCTGGTCAAGGGGGATGGGGTCGCCCATGCAGGTTTCCCGTTCGCTGTTGTCCAAGTAGCGGTCGTCGCGGATGCCGTCCTTCTTGTCCTGTATGATAATGTGTACTTTTGCGCCGTGTGCCATCAGCGAGCGGGCGAGCCGCAGGATGATGTCGTAGGCGTATTCGTCTTCGTGCAGTTCCCGTCCGCCTACTTTGGCGATGGCACCGGGGTCGGGGCCGCCGTGCCCGCTGACCAGGTAAAGGCATGCACCATCCAGTTCGCGCGATTGGACTTTGACCGTTTGGAGTGCGGGGCCGAAAAGCGGTTCCGTGACGCTCGTCCGTCCACGTCCGGCCTTTTTGCCTTTCTTTCCGGTGGGCAGGCGGTAGCTCCGTCCTAGAATCAGCCCGCCGTCCCGCGTGAACTTTCCCTTGTTGAGTTCCTTAAACTCCTGCTGTGCCGCGCGCGACGTGTAGCCGAAACGTTGCAGGAAAGTGGACACGCCTTCGCCGTTGCGCGGTTTTGCCCGTTCCTGGGCCTGGGAGGGAAGACAGAACCCGCAGAGCAATAAGCAAAGCAGTAAGATTCGTATATGATTCATGGATGGTTTGATGAATGTGCCACAAAGATAAGCTTTTTCTTTAAAAACGGGATGCCGTTGGCCGTTTTTCCACGTTTATGGGATAAAATACGGTGTTGAAGGGGTGGTTTGCAGAAATTTTTTGCATATGCAAGAAGGATATTCCTGCAGGAAAAAGGCATGTAGCCGAATTTTTACGGGATTGTCACGCGAAGGAAACACGGCAGGTTTACTTTTGCAGCAAAATTTGATAGATATGTTGAAAAAGAGAGAAATCATGTCCTTGCTTTTCTGTGGATGGGCCGTAGGGGCGTTTGCCCAAACCGATGCGCAGGGCGAGGCGGTGAAAGAGCGCGCGGACATTTATTTTGAAGAAGGCAAATTGGACTTTGCCACGAAGAACGACAACTTCCGTCTGAAGTTGGACAATCGGATATACACGGATTTTTCCTATTACATCCCCACGACTTCCGTGGACGGCTTCAGCTCAAAAGCCAACGGCGACCTGGAAGAGGATGACGGCAAGTTCCGCTTCAACAACGGGGTGAGCATCCGACGTGCCCGGTTCGCCCTGAAAGCCACGCTGTATGAGAAATGGTTCGCGGAGTTCGACATAGATTTCGCTTACAATGAAATTGAAATTAAGGACATGTACCTGGGATACCGGTTCAATGACCACATCTCCGTGCAAGCCGGACATTTCAAGGAACCGATGAGCATGGAACGCCTGACCAGCTCGCGTTTCCTCTCGTTTAATGAACGCCCCATGCCGGTAGAGGTGTTTTCCGGCGGGCGTCGTCTGGGCGCAGCCGTGACGGCCTGGGGCAAGTATTGGTGGTTTTCCGGCGGGGCATTCGGCCAGCAGGTGGACATCATTCAAAAAGAGCGGAACAGGGGGAGCGACGGTTACGGTTTCACCGGGCGGCTCGGACTTTCGCCAGTGAACAACGACACGTGGACGGTGCATGTGGGCGGCTATGCCACTTACCGCACCCCGGACGCGAACGGGACGGAAGACCGCATCGTGGATTTCCGCAGTTTCCCTGAGAGCCGCACCGACCGCCGGCGTTTCGTGCGGGCGGAAATCCCGAACGTGAACCATTATGCCACGTATGGCGTGGAGGCGGCCGTGCGTTGGGACAAGTTGCTGGCCTACGGGGAATACATGTTCACCAGTCTTTCGCGTTACCGCAAGGAAAACGACCGGAAAATAGACTTGAAGAACGCGGAGTTCAACGGTTGGTATGCGGCGGCTTCCTATATGATTTTGGGGCAGCAGCGGCGTTATGCGCCGGACGATGCCGAGTTCGCCCCGGTGTATCAACGGCGCAAGGGAGGTTGCCTGGAACTGGCGGCGCGGGTGAGTCATACGAACCTGAATGATTTCCATGATATTTCTTCGCCCATCACGGGCGGTTCGGCCTACGCTTACAGTGCCAACCTGAATTGGTTTCCTGTGCCCAATGTCATGTTTGGCCTGAACTATACGTTCATGGACAACGACAAGTATGCCGATGCCAAGGGGCATATCACCAAGGACGGCAAGACGCTGAGCGAGGCGTTGCCCGGGGGATTGGATTTCCACATCCTGCAGCTGCGGCTGATGCTTTCGTTCTGAGAACAGGAAAATATTTATGCACGTTAAACAGAGAATATGAAAAGAAGTTTCTTTTGCACGGCGGCCGTATTGCTGGCCGCTACGGTTTGCACCACAGGGTGCAAGGATGACTCCGAAGACGATTTGAATGTGGGGCCTTCCGATGTGGCCGGAGTCTTTATCAACGAAGTTTGTTCCAGTGGTACGGATTGGATAGAGCTGTACAACGCTTCCGACGAGGCTGTCTCTTTAGGCGGCTTCCACTTGCAGGACAGCAAAGGTTCCGAGGAAGAGTATGTGTTTCCTGCCGACACCAAGATTGCCGCCCATGGTTATCTGGTGTTGGAGAAAGATGCTGACTTCTCGTTCGGCATTTCTGGCGACGGTGATGAAATCAAGTTGCTCGACGCTTCCTATCGGGAAATAGACGCCACCGTGGTTCCGGCTTTGGAAGACGGGCAGACATGGGCTCGTGCTACGGACGGCGGCACACAATGGGTCACGATGGCAGCCGGAACGAAAGGGCAGGACAATACGTCCGAGCCGACCGATGATCCGATTCCGGGCCAAAGCAGCGTGAATCTGGTCATCAACGAGGTGATGAGCGCGCCCTTGGACGGTGAGTTCGACTTTATCGAAATCTACAATCCCGGCATGACGGAGGTGGATATGAGCGGCTTCATCCTGCAGGATGAGAAAGGTGCCAGCGAGCAGTATGTGATGCCTGAGGGAACGAGCATTGCCCCGAACGGCGTGGTCCTGTTCACCCAAACGCAAGCGGAGAATCCCAACGGCTCTTTCAACTTCGGCCTCGGCTCGAAAGGTGACAAGGTGGTGTTCCTGGACAATGATGGCGACCTGATTGACGAAGTGGAGCTTCCCGCCATGGAGGACGGCACTTCATATGCCCGCACGACGGACGGCGCACCGACTTGGGCCGTGACGGCTACGCCGACGGGCGGCCGCAGCAACGGCGCAGCCGTCACTCCTTCACTACGCGGTGTGGTGGTCATCAATGAGGTATATACGTTCAGCGACCAGAAGGACATTGATGATTTGGACTACATCGAATTGTATAACACTTCCAACGACGCTGTGGACTTGGGTGGACTTCTCCTGTGGGAAGGCGGCGGTCCGGAGGAAGCATGGACCATTCCGGCCGGCAAGACCATTCCGGCGCACGGCTATCTGGTGATTGAGTGCGACAAGGAAAGATTGCACAATGACCCCGCGAATTATCCGTCTTGGGGGCTGAGCAAGAACGACGAGCATATTGTGCTGGCCGATGCGCGGCAGAACGTCATTGACGAGGTGACTACTCCGAACCTTTCGGAGAACGAGGCCTATGGCCGCAAGACGGACGGAGCCTCTGAATGGGTGGTTTTCTCGCAACTCACTCCGGGCGGGACGAACGACGGTACGCCTGAAAGGGAGGAAGTGGTGAATACGTCCGGCGTTTACATCAACGAGGTTTTCACCAATGACCAGGACAACCAGACGGCAGACTGGGACGACACGAAGGATTTCGTGGAGTTCTACAATGCCACGGATGAGGACATCGACATGGCGGGCTTCACCATCTACGATGACAAGCGCGAGGAAGACAGCAAATACACGTTCCCTGCAAATACGGTTATCAAAGCCCATTCATTCCTTACGTTCGATGTTTATAAGGACAACACGGACGGGCCGGCCATGGGGTTGGGCAAAGGCGGCGATGCCATATTCCTCTACAATGCGGACGGCGTACTGGTTGACGTGATGGAGACGGGCGATTTTGAGGACGACGAGATTTACAGCACGGGGCGCAAGACGGACGGTGGTGCGGAAATCGTGGTCTTCACGGAAGTTTCCAAGAATGCCAGCAACAATGGTAAGGCGGAAAAGTAAACGTATGATGGAAATATAATCAAGCTATGACTGTTACACACATGATTCGGGCGGCTCTTTCGGGAGCCGCTCTTTTGGCTTTAGCCCTCTCGTGTACTTCTCACAACGGGCAGGAAACGGACAATTGGCCATCGGCGGCATCCGTACCTTGTGATACGGTGGAGGTCAAGGGGATGCAGGCGGTAGTCCGCTTGGGCGGTTATGGTTCCGATTTGGCTTTCTCGTCCAAGGATTCCACTTTCTGGCTGCTGACCGACCGCGGTCCGAATGTGGACGGACCGCAGCCCGACAGCAAGGTGTTCCCCTTGCCGGACTTTGTGCCGCACATTGGCGTGTTCCGTTACGAGGACGGCTCTTTGCGGCTGTTGCGCAAGATACCGTTGTGCGACGGGCAAGGACAGCCCTTTTGCGGGTTGCCTAACGAAACCGGTGACGGACAGACGGGGGAAACGGCTCTTGACCTGCAAGGCCGTGCGCTTCATGCCGGAACACGACGCGGGTTGGATCCGGAAGGGCTGGCCCTGATGCCCGACGGAAGCTTCTGGGTGAGCGATGAGTATGGCCCGTTTCTCCTGCACTTTTCGGCCGACGGGCGGTGCCTGCAGGTGCGTTCTCCTTTCAATGGCGGATTGCCGGCCGCATACGCCCATCGCCGTCCTAACCGGGGAATGGAGGGATTGTGCGCCAACCGGTCCGGTACGCTGCTTTATGGTATGCTCCAGTCTCCGATGCCCGAAAGTGCAGGCTATGCGGCGGCGGACGAATTGCCCCTTTGTGTCATTTCGCTGGCGACGGGCGACATCCGGGAATACCTCTATCCGTTGGACGCGGCGGCCGAAGGCGTGAGCGCGCTGGCCTGTGTGGACGACAGTACGCTGCTGGTGTTGGAACGTGACGGTGCGTTTCCCATGAACGGGAAGGGATTTAAGAAGATATACCGGGTGGCATTGCCCGGGACGGTTTCCGGCCGTCCGCTTCGGTTGCCCAAGACTTTGGAGGTTGACTTGTTGCAGGCTCTCCCCGGCTATGCCCACGATAAGGCGGAGGGACTGGCTTTGATAGGCGACTCCATTCTTGTCGTGGCCAACGATGACGATTTCGGTCTGACGGCGGGGGATGAGAACCAGCCTTGTAAGCCTAAGTTGAATCCCGGCGGCCGTCCGGACTTCAACGAGCTGGTGTTTGTCCGTCATCACTTATAAAAAGAAGGCTGCACCGCCCGGATGGATTCCGCAGGCGGTGCAGCCTCTTTTTACACGCTGGTTTTGTCAGACAGCTTTTATTCCTTCGTGTTGTCGTTGGTCAGGAGCTTGCCTTGGTATTCTCCGGTGAGTGCGTCAAGGAAGCTTTCCACTTTCTGTGCCTCTTCCGGTTTCATCTCGCGGCCCACCTGGAACTTGGCCATCTTCGTGATGGCTTCGTTCAGCGTCTGGACGCTGCCGTCATGGTAGTAAGGCCAGGTCAACGCCACGTTGCGCAACGTCGGAGTCTTGAAACGGTAGCGGTCACGCTCCACCTTGGTCTGCGCGTAGCGTCCGTTGTCGCCGTCGGTCAGGCCGGACTTAAGGGTCAGCTCGCGGTCCTCAAAGTAGTTGTCGCGCTGTCCCATCAGTTCGTAGGTCAGGCCGCCCATGTTGACACCGGCGTGGCAGGTGGCGCAATCGTACTTTTTGAACAAATCGTATCCTTCTATTTGTTCAGCCGTCAGAGCCTGTTTGTCGCCTTTCAGGTAGCGGTCGAAAGCGGAGTTCGGGGTGACCAGCGTCTTCTCAAACTCGGCGATGGCGTCGGTGATGGTGGCTTGGCTCAGTCCTTCAGGATAAACCACGGTGAAACTGTCCACGAAAGCCTTGTCCTCGGAAAGCCGCGCCACAATCTCATCAAACGACTTGCAGCCCATTTCCACCGGATTCAAGGGAGGACCGCCGGCCTGCTCCGCCAGAGTGCCTGCGCGTCCGTCCCAGAACTGCGCGAAGTTGAAGCAAGAGTTGTACACCGTGGGTGCGTTCACGCCGCCCAGCTGCTTGCCGATGCCTTCGGAGTAGCGTTTGTTGTCCACGCCGCCGGTGTTCAGCCCGTGGCAAGTGGCGCAGGAAACCGTACCGTCGGCCGAAAGGCGCGTGTCGTGGTAGAGCACCTTGCCCAGCTTGGCCTTGCCGGCATCATAAACCACGCTGTCGGGAACGGGGCGGACGGGCTCGTTGGCGAACTCGGCTGCGGCCAGTGTATTGGGGTAGAACTTGGCGCGGATTTCCTTGACGGCGGCCAGTGTCCGATCGCGTTTGGCATCGGTGATAGACGCTCCCCAATGTGCCAGATAGTATTGCGCCATCGGCATCGATTCATTGGCGAGAATCTGTTCCACCTTGGCCAGGTCCACTTCGTTGGGAGCCTCGCCTTTTTGCAAGGCTTCCATGAAAGGCTGCACGTCAAACACGTTGTAGCCGTCTTTCACGTGCTTCCCGATCAAGCCTTTGGCCACGGGCCAATTGGCATAGAACGGCAGTTCGGGCGCGGCGGAGTGACAATCCATGCAACCGCCGTCCGTCAGTACCTGGGTCAGTTGCTCGTTGACCGGAAGGTCGGCCGAAGGAGCCTTGTTCACAGCCCGGTAGGTGACGGCCAGCACCGCGACTACCACCACCAGGGCCAAGAGAATCTTTGAACTTTTTTTCATAATCGCATAGTTTTAATGTTATTGTAGAGTTCTTATGATGTCCTTCAGGAATAGACGTGCATGCTTTCCTGCGCGGCCGGCAGGTAGTTCACGCCATACCAGCACATCTGTAGGCACAGGAAACCCACCACGAGCAAGGCGTTGAGTACGGATGCACGTCCCTTTCCCGAGAGTCGCAGGTGCAGGTAAATCAGGTAGAGGCTCCAGGTGGCCGCCGCCCAGGTCTCTTTCGGGTCCCAGCCCCAGAAGTGCCCCCATGCCTCTTTGGCCCACAACGCCCCGCTCATCATCCCCAAGGTCAGGAAGGCTAGTCCGATGCAGGTCAGGCGGTCGATGGCGGGGCGGTAGCGTTCGGTGCGCTTCACCCATCCGGCCATGGCCAGCAGGAAGGCACATCCCATCACGGAGTAGGCGAAGATATATACCGTGACGTGTGGCACGAACCAGCCGCTTTGCAGGGCTGGCATTAGCGACTGGTCGTGGATTTCCGGCTTCAGGATGTTCATCAGCGTGAAGACGAGCGTCAGCACGGTGCTGAGCGACAGCAGCCAGCGGTAGTGCCAGCGGCAGTAGGTCAGCAGGCCGGCCAGCATCAGGAAGAGCGAATACCACAGGCGGGTCTCACCCATCGTACGCAACGGAGGCCGTTGCAAGCCCGTCCAGAACAGGGCGATGAATGCGGCGAACACGCATAAACCCGTTGCCGTGAGCCACGCCGCCCAAGGACTGAAGCTTTTCTTGCTGAGCAGGGCGGAGGCGGCACCGGCTGTCCAAAGCAGGATGGAGGCGGTGGCAAACCACGGAAACTCATTCCACGTCATGGCTGTCCTCCTTTCTCAGTTCTCTTTTCTTTGCGGGCCATGCCCGTGGGCAGTCCTTGGGCAAATAGCATTACGCAACCGGCCAGCAATAGCCAGATGCCGGTGCTTTGCACGTATTTCCAAGGCTGTCGCACCACTTGGATGACGCAGAAGCGGGGTTCCGCCACATGCTCGTAGTCCACGAGGTAGAGGTCGTCGCCCGGTGACAGGGTGTAAGGGTGGTTGACCGACAGGGTGATGTTCTTTGTGTTGTCCAACAACAAGTGTGCCAGGAACTCCTGGGGCATGCCGTTGGCGTAGTAGGTTACGTTGAAATCTTTCAGTTGCAGGGAGTGGGGCAGACGTATTTTCCCGTACTGTGAGGTATAGGCCTGCCGGGTTGGCCGTTCCTTGCCCACCGGCAGACGCCATTCGGCAGTGTCCGGTGCTCCTGCGAAGCCACCCAGCAGAGCCAGCAACAGTCCGCCGTGGATGAGGATAAAGCGCAGCCGATGGGGACGCCTGCGGAACGCTCCGGCATAGAACACCATCAGCAGATGGAGGAACAGCGCGGCGAGCAGGAAGAAAAACCACCAAGATGAGGGCGAAGGCCGGGAGGTCAGTCCGAGACACAGGCAAGACACCGCCAGCAAGGACATCAGTATCAACGTGGTGGAGGGAGATGCCAGCAGCCGCGTGACGGGCGAGAAGGGCTTTTCTTTTCTCAAAAGCCACAGCCCGACCAGGGTCAGCAACACCAAGGCGGCGTTGACCGGAAAGGCGAAGAACGACGTCGGGAAGTCCGGCAGCAGGAGCTGGAACAGCAGTGCCACACCGAAGTACACGCCCCATATCTTGATATACAGTTTGTCCGTTCTCATTGTACTGGTCCTTCCCGTCAGCTTTTTCTGCATTAGCCAGCACAAAAGTACGTTATTTATTTGGATATGGATTCAAAAAAAGGCAAAAAGTGCTTTCCAGGTGCGATTTCATTCCATTGGATGAAGAAAGACGGCCTTGCAGGCCGTCTTTCCGTATGAGAGGGGGCGATGCTTTTCAGTCGTCCAGGTCCATGTCGATGACATTGAACTGCTTGTCGAACTTGATTTCCCAGAAATTGGACAGTTTCACCTCGTAAGTGAAGCGGTCGCGTTCTAGCGTGAGGATTTTGGCATCCGCGTGGTTTTCTTTCACGAACTTCGAGATTTGGGCCGGTACGGCTTTGGCCGGAACTCCTCCGCGCTTGCATTTCAGGTCGGTCCATTCGCCGTTTTTGTCGAATTCCACGGCATCGCCATTGACGAAAGTCACGTCGTAGCTGGTGTCGAAAATTTCTTTTTCCTTCTTGGCAAAGGCCACTTTCTCATTCGGGAAGTTTTGTTTGATGAACGTCTGTGCCTTGGCGGGCAGTTGTGCCACCGTGACGGGGGTGTCGTTGTCAGCTTGTGCCACTTGCAAGGTAAATACGCTCAACAGTGCTAAGAATAACTTTTTCATAATCGTTTCTTTTTAGAGGGTTATACATTTGTTCCTTTTTCTTGTGACAAAGTTCGGAAGTAAAATGGGAAAGATTTGGGAAAAGAAGACATTCGTGTGTTAAACTGTGTAAATAGCAATAGAGACGCGGTGAACCGCGTCTCTACAAATAAAAAACAGAGAAAGTCTTGTTGCAAGACCTCATTTCATGTCCAAATACTTGATTTCGTCTTTATCGCTGTACTTCAGGTTTTCCCCGGCCATGCCCCAAATGAAACTGTAATTGCTGGTACCGGCGGCGGCGTGGATGCTCCATTCGGGCGAAGTGATGGCCTGTTCGTTGTGCAGCCATACGAGACGCTCTTCTTGAGGTTCTCCCATCAGATGGCAGATGGCGTTGCCTTCGCTCACGTTGAAGTAGAAGTAAGCTTCCATGCGGCGGGTGTGCGTATGGGCCGGCATGGTGTTCCACACGCTACCCGGGGCCAGTTCGGTCAGCCCCATCTGCAGCTGGTTCGTGCCGCCGCCTTCCACCCTTTCCAAGATGTCCTTCACGATGAGCTGGTTGACCACGCGGTCATTGCTTTCTTCCATTTTGCCGTAGTGGTCTGAGATGGCCAAGGCGTATTTCTTGGGGTTGGCCTTCTGCAACTTCGCGTCCGTGGTAATGAGCTGGGTGACGAAGTGCTTGTAGGCCGGGGCGGAATTGATGTAGAACTTGGCCGGTTTAGACGGGTCGTTGCTCTTGAAGGTGACTTCCTTGTTGCCGCAGCCCACGTAGAGGGCTTCCTTGTATTTCATCTCATATTCCTTGCCGTCCACGGTCACTATGCCGTCACCGCCGATGTTGATGACGCCCAGTTCGCGGCGTTCCAGGAAATAAGTGATTTCCGGCCCCAATTCGTGGAATTTTTCCAGCTTCAGGACTTTGTTCACCGGCATCACACCACCGTAAATCAGCCGGTCATAGAGCGTGTAGGTGAGGTTGATTTCGTCCGATGCCATGACCTTGTCCATCATGAAGGCACTGCGCAGGCGTTCGGTGTCGTAGTGCTTCACGTCCTGCGGGTGGCAGGCCGTCTGTACTTTGTAGTTCATTTGGGCATTTGCCGCGAGGACACCGAGGCCGAGGCAAAGAGCCAATGCAAATCTTTTCATGTCTATTTCTTTTTATGGGTTAGTTTGATTCCTTAATATTTCTTGCGTATGATGGCGCGGCGGTTCAGCAGTGCCAAGCCGAGGGTGCAGACTATCAGGATGGCCGGCCCTGCGACTTTCACCGTGTTGGTGAGGTGGAAAATAATCCATGCCAACGGGCTGGAGGCGAAGTCGAGCGCACCACCCTCGAAGCCGGCAGGAATGGCCACCGCCGTGTCTTTCGTAAGGTTATAGACATCATGTGCCGCACTGGTGAAGTAGGGAGCCAGATTGGTGACGAAGTACAGGCCGATGGTCATCATGATGAGGCCGATGATGAATGTCTTCACCACATTGCCGTTCGTGATGGGCAGGATGATGGGGAACACGTAGAACATGCCCGCCAACGAGGCCAGCGGCAGGAACTGGTTGCCCGGCAGGATAACGGCCAGGAACAGCGTGACGGGGATAAGCAGGAGCGACACCACGAGCGTGGTAGGATGACCGATGACCAAGGCCGGGCTCATGCCGATGTGCAGGCCAGCGTTTTCGCCGAACTTGCGGGCAATCATCTTTTGCGTGGCTTCCGAGATGGGGCGCAGGCCTTCGATGAACAATCCTGTGATGCGCGGAATCAGTTCCATGACGGCACCCATCTTGATGCCCAACCCGAGGATACCCGGGATGCCGTTCACCAGTTCTTGGCCGTTCCGGCAGGCCAGCATGCCGATACCGCAGCCCACAAGCACACCAAGGAAGAGCGGTTCGCCCAGGATGCCGAACTTCTTTTTCATCCCGTCCGCGTCAATATAGAGTTTGTTGAAGCCCGGAATCAGGTCGAGGGCTTTGTTGATGAGGATGGCGAAAGGCATGAATCCTTGGCAGAACGGTTGCGGGATGGAGATGCCGTCCATCTTGTCGTAGAACTTTTGGAATTTAGGTGCGGTGTAGTCGGCTGCAATCAGCGTCAGAATGTAGCAGATGATGGCAGCGAAGAATCCCCAAGCGATGTTGTCCATTGTATAATAAACCATGGCACCGATGAAGGCGAAGTGCCAGTAGTTCCAAAGGTCGATGTTCACCGTCTTGGTGGTCTTGGTCAGGAGCATCAAGATGTTTACCAAAAGGCAGACGGGGATAATGAATGCGCCAACCGAGGTGTTGTAGGCCACGGCGGCCGCGGCAGGCCATCCCATGTCGAACACTTCGAGGTTAAGGTCGTAAATCTCCACCACCTTAGACAGCGAGGGACTGAGGCTGGTGGTCAGCAAAGCTGTGATGACGGACAGTCCCACAAAACCGACACCCACGTAAAGACCACTTTGAAGGGCTTTCCCGAACTTGATTTTAATGCAAACGCCCAATATCGTGAAGATGATGGGCATCATGACTGCGGCACCGAGACCGATGATGTAGCCGAAAACTTGTTCCATAAGTTTATTTTTTTCTTGGTATTAATTTCGGATGATTAGGCGGGACAAATTTAAGCAAAACAATTGGTAACGCAAACAGAACGGTGGAAAAAAACAAGAAATCCTTGCTTTTTGGATGGATTCGGGGAAACAATAGGGCCGTGACGCCCCTTTTGTTTGCCGTGCGGAAAGATAACGTGGCGGGAAACTCCTCCGGCCCTTCGGGCCACCTCCCCTACGAGGTGGAGGCGTTTTTCTCCGCATGGGCAAGTGACGGGAAGCAGGGCATTTGATTACAAACGAATATTCGTCAGTTGTTAAATCCCCAAGATTAGGAACAGTTCCCGAATGTCCCCCTGCTGACGTTGTTGTACAGCGGCAACTTAAATATTCCGGCTTCTTTCCCACCTAATACCAAGTATGCACACTACCAATATAATTGGAAAAATCGAAGCGGCCAAGAGTCCACTTTGAATGTTACTTTCTACTGAACGGGTGCAAAGTCCTACAAGGGAGGGACCGAATGTGCCACCTGCATCACCAGCCAAAGCCAATAGTGCAAAAAGAGCAGTACCACCAGTAGGCATGCGAGCTGAGGTCAAACTAATAGCCCCAGGCCACATGATACCCACAGCAAGGCCACTAATCATACAACCTGTAAGACTGATGAGAGGCACAGAAGCTAAGGATGCAGTCAAGTATGCCACAAAACAGAGAGCACCTGCTCCCAGCATATACGCTGACAAGTCGAGCTTCTCACCTTTCTTGCCATACCAAAGCCGTCCCAGCCCCATGCAGAATGCAAAGCCACAAGGACCAGCCAAGTCTCCAATAGACTTATCGACCCCTAAAGACTCTTCAGCAAAGGCTGATGTCCATTGTGCCATCGTGGCCTCTGAAGCCCCAGCTGCTATCATCAGGATAAGGAAAAGCCAAAAGATGCGATTCCCTAACAATTGCGTCATACTCATACTTTCAGCATCCTGCACAATGGGTTCAATGGGGCAAAAAGCAAAATTGACAATGTTATAGAGCGGAATCAAAGCCCATAGGCAAGCCAGAATTCTCCAATTATCCACTCCAAAGAACGTAAAGAATAGCGTAGACCCCAAAATCACGCTTACTGCCCCCCAGCAGTAAAAGGAATGAAGCAAACTCATCATACCTTCTTTGTTCGGGAAAGGGCAAGCCTCTATAATAGGACTGCAAAGCACCTCTATCAATCCACTTCCAACAGCATAAATGCATACACAAAGGAGAATGCCTATCATCGGATCAGTGAAGAGTTGAGGTAGAAACGCCAAACCGATGAGACCTAAAGCCGATGCAATCTCTGAGATAATGATGCTCTTGCGATAGTTAATGTCCTTAAACTTGGCACACAATAAATCGGTGATCAATTGAACGATGTAAAAAACTGCAGGAATTAGTGCAAGACTGGCTATCGAGACTTCATACTCGCGATGAAAAGCCATAAACAAGAGCGGCGTAAAATTTGCCACAATTGCTTGTGTGACGAAGCCGAGATAGCAGGCTCGTTTTGTCACATTATAGTTCACATTCTTTTTCTTCATCTGTGGAAATATTAACAATTAGTAAGACGCACCGATTTCTCAAGCGATTCACATTTTTTTCTCAAGCGAGAAATTTTCGTTTCCCTTGAGGACGCTGTTTGTCTTCTTTTTCCAAATCCGCAGCCCGGCAATTCCGGCCTCCGCCCCGTTCCCTTTTCAGGGCATGGCATCATGCCGCTTGCGCCTGCCGGTTTTCAAACTCCGCCTTCACGTCCTCATAAAAATGTGCCTGCGCGGCATTCATGTAGGGCACCAGCCACAAGAAACCAATGCCCAGCGTCAGGACGCAAAGCAGCCCCCACCCGATAAAGGTCAGTTGCAGGTAGAACAAGTCGAACTTATGTCCCTGCATCATGGCCATGCTCCGCTCGATGGCCCCGTTGAATTTCAGCTCGGGGCAATCCCGCAACACATAGTACGTCATGGCATAGGAATAGGACTTGATGATGCCGGGCACAATCAGCAGCAAGGTCCACAAAAACGTGTAGACGCCTGTCAGCAAAGCCGTCCCGAACACACGGGTGTAATCCTTGAACCCCGCGAACAATTGCTCCACGCGGTATTCCTCTCCGCTGCGGACATTGTCCAGGTAGGCCACCACCATGCCATAGGCCAGCGGCAGCAACAGCAACTGCGCCACACTCCCTACATGTTCATAGACGAACGCGTCCACCCCGGCGGGAAACACGCCGTAGACGACGAAATAGACCAAGCCCATCACCACGGCTCCGCCCCATTTCCCGGATAAGGAAATGCGGGCGGCCGCCCGCATTTCGCTTGCACTTCTTATCATAAATATTCCTCCCGAAAGCATGTGTTCATTCAATCACCACAGTGGTCCATCCGTGCACGTCCGGCTCGATGCCATACTGGATGTCGCGCAGATGATGATAAAGTTTCGTGCAGATCGGACCCGGTTTGCCATCCTTGCTGATGACATAGCTCTTCTTGTTCTCCAGGTCGTCAATGCGCTCGATCGGACTGATGACCGCCGCCGTGCCACAAGCGCCGGCCTCCTCGAACGTGGCGAGTTCTTCTTCCGGAATCTGGCGGCGTTCCACCTTCATGCCCATGTCCTCGGCCAACTGCATGAGGCTCTTGTTTGTGATGGAAGGCAGGATGGACGTGGACTTCGGCGTGACATAAGTGTTGTCCTTGATGCCGAAGAAGTTGGCCGCGCCGCATTCGTCAATATACTTCTTCTCCTTCGCGTCGAGATAGAACTCGCAGGAATAACCCAAATCATGCGCGATGCTGTTCGCCTTCAGGCTGGCGGCATAGTTCCCGCCCACCTTGTAGATGCCCGTGCCCAAGGGTGCGGAACGGTCATACTCGCGGATAATCACATAAGGATTCGTGGCAAAACCACCCTTGAAATACGGCCCCACGGGGGTGACGAAGATGACAAACAGATATTCCGAAGCGGGATGTACGCCGACTTGCGCACTCGTGCCGATGAGCAACGGGCGGATATAGAGCGTGGCACCACTCTCGTAGGGCGGGATGAAACGCTCGTTGAGCCGCACCACCTTCTTCACCATCTCCTCGAAACGCTCCGTGGGAAGTTCGGGCATCAGGATGCCGCGGCACGTGCTTTGCAGGCGCGCCGCGTTCTCGTCCATGCGGAACACGCGCACCTTGCCGTCCGGACAGCGGTAAGCCTTCAAGCCCTCGAACGCCTCTTGCCCGTAATGCAGGCAGGTCGCCGCCATGTGAAGGTTGATGGTCTCTTCCGAGCACACTTCGATTTCTCCCCATTTGCCGTCGCGATAGTAGCAACGCACATTGTAATCCGTCTTCATGTAACCGAACGACAGATTTGCCCAATCTATTTCTTTCATTTCCTTTGTTTGTTTTTGCTTTCTAAAAGGCAAAATTACAGAAAAAAGCCAAATTCCGGCACAAGCGTCCGGTTTTTATTTCATTTTATCAGCTTTTTTCTCCGTTTTCCAATACTTTCTTTATTTCTTCATCCGTGGCATAAAGCTTTTCGCGGCAAAAGGCAGTCAGCTGTTGTGCCTCTTTCACCAAGGCGGCCAGCTTGTCGATGCCGGTCTCGTTGCTTTCAATCTGCCGCACCAAGGCTTCCAACCTCGCCATGGCTTCCTCGTAAGTCATTTTCTCCTTTTTCATACCTTTCCATTTTTCATTGCACAATCGAACGGATTTCGCCCTCCGCCAGGCGCGTCGTGAGTTCCTCTCCGGCATGCAGCCGCGCGGCATCGCGTACCAGTTCCCCTCCGCAAAACGTCATACTGTAGCCGCGTTTCAACAGCATCTCCGGATTGGCGGCCTCGCAACGCTGCCCGGCCAGCTGCAGGCGGAAATGTTCGCGTTCCATCCGCCTCGGCAAGGCCGTGCGCATCCTTTCCCCGGCACGTTGCAGCCGGTGTTCCTCCTCGGCACGGCGTTGCAGCCAGGCATGCCCCATACGTTGGGAAAAACTGTCCAACCGCCGTTCGCCCGCCGTCCTGACCCGCACGAAGGCGGAAGACAGGCGGGCAGCCACCTGCACCATGCGTCCGCGCTCGCGTTCCATCCGCATCTCCACACCGGACACCATGCGGCGGCACAAGTCGTCCAGCCGCGCAGCAGCCTCCAACTGATGGTTGACCAAGAAAGCCGCAGCCGCCGTGGGAGTCTTCACCCGCGTATGCGCCACGGCATCAATCACCGTGTCGTCGCGCTCGTGCCCGATGCCGGTGATGACAGGCAACGGGAACTGTGCGCAGGCCGCCGCCAACAGGTACGTGTCGAAACCCGAAAGGTCGCTGGTGGCGCCCCCGCCCCGGATAATGACCACCACGTCCCAACGGTCGTGTTCCGCCATGATGGCATCCAAAGCCGAAAGGACGGACTGTTCCACCCGCTCGCCCTGCATGACGGCGGGAAACAGGCGGGTCGTGAAACGGAACCCGTATTCATTTCCCAACAACTGGTTGCAGAAATCGCCGTAGCCCGCCGCCGTGGCGGACGAAATGACCGCAATCCGGTTGGCCAGCAACGGCATGGGGAGCGACTTGTTGTCGTCCAGGATGCCGTCGGCCTCCAGCTGCGCCAATATCTCCCGCCGCAACCGTGCCAAGTCGCCCAAAGTATAGGTGGGGTCAATGTCCCTCACCGTCAGCGAATAGCCGTAAAGTTCATGGAAAGACACCGTGACCTTCACCAGCACCTTCAGCCCCGGCGACAAAGGCCGTCCCGCCTCGCGCTCGAACATTGGTTTGAGCAGGCTGTACGTCCCGGCCCAGATCACGCCACGCGCCTTGGCCACCAGATCCCGCCCGCGCTTGTCCTTCTCCACGAACTCCACATAACAGTGCCCGTTGTAAGCCTCGCGCACCTCGCTCAATTCGGCCTGCAACCAATATTCATCGGAGAGCGCACCTTCCACCACGCCCCGCACAAGGTTGTTCAGTTCATATAACGTCAACGGTTCCATCTCACCCCATCAAATAAGCCTGCAGCCCATGCTGCGAACAGATTGTAGCCCCGCCCAACAACCGGTCGCCCGCATAGAACACGGCAGACTGTCCCGGCGTGACGGCCGAAGCCTCGCCCCCGAAGCGCACCAGCCAAAGCCAGTCGCCCGGCACCTCGGCGGGAAAACGGTTCTCCACCCGGCTTACCCGGCAGGGAATCGGACGGCTGCGGTAGCGGATGCGCACCGCCACCCCGTCGCCCTCCAAATACGCTTCGTCCACCATGCAGGCCTCGCTCACCAGCATGGCTTCGGCGGCAAGCTGCGCCTCGTCGCCCAGCACCACCGTGTTTTTCCGCGCATTCACCCGCAACACGTAGGCCGGGCGACCCAAGGCGATGCCCAACCCCTTGCGCTGCCCGACGGTGTAGAACGGGAAACCGGCATGCGTCCCGAGCGTCCGTCCCTGCGCGTCCACGAACTTCCCGCCGCCCACACGGCTGTCCAAGTCGGGCACCTGTTCGCGCAGGAAGTCGCGGTAGTCCTTGTCGATGAAACACACCTCCATCGACTCCCCTTCGCGGGCCTTCATCTCAAATCCTTTCCGCATCAGATAGTCCCGCACGTCGGATTTCCGCATCCCGCCGAGCGGGAACAGGCAACGGGACAGCACGTCCTGTCCCAGCCGCCACAGGAAATAAGACTGGTCTTTTCCCGCGTCCACGCCGCAATGCAGGTAATAGTGTCCGTGCTCCGGACAGACCTGCACGTAATGGCCGGTAGCGATATAATCGCAACCCAGCCGGTCTGCCCAATCCGTCAACATGCGGAACTTGAACGTGGGATTGCACATCACACAAGGGTTCGGTGTCCGTCCGGCCAAGTATTCGTCAATAAAATGCCGCACCACAGTTTGCCTGAAAGCCTCCCGCTCGTCGGCCACGTAGTGTGCCATGCCCAACCGCGCGGCCAAAGCCTTGGCTTCCAAGATGAAGTCCGGCAACTCCTGCCCCTCCACGGCAAACTGCCGCGGCAAGTCCCACACGCGCATGGTCACGCCCACCACCTCGTAGCCTTGCTCCTGCAACATCAGGCACACCGCCGAGCTGTCAATGCCACCCGACATGCCTACCAGCACCTTCTTCTTCCGTTCCGTCATATTTCCGCTTTGCATTGAAAGTCTTTTGCGCAAAAGTACAAAGAAAAAAGGGGAAAACGCTTTAAACCGCCCCAATAAGTCGAAAAATATTAATGAATACCGAAAACGCTCAAAGTCCACAGTAATGACAATGCCTCCCTGCAAGGGGACATTATCCGGATTTCGGCGCGAAAGGAAATGCGCCCCCTGCGCACATCCTTCCATTGACAAAATGAACTTTCGGGTGCGCGTTGACAATTTGCTCATTTTCGCCGTCTGAGATTCGCGTATTCGGCCGCCGGACGGGACGGCGCGGAAAAAACGCAGCCACACGCGCCTTGCGGGAATCAAAATGTCGCGGAATCCCCTCCAAACCTGCCCTTCTGACGGAACACGGGACACTCCCGGCGCAGAAGCCCGGCCGGCGCAGAAGCCCGCCGGGGGATTCCGCCGACAAAATGACGCGGGAAACGTGTCCGGGAAAAAGTCCCAACGGGAAAGAAAAACACCCCCGGAGCCGCCGCGAAAAAGTTTCTGTACCGGGATTTTTTCGTCCGAGCCCCGAAAAAGAAATTTCGAGCCCCGAAAAAAGAATTCCGGGGCTCGGAATTTCGCGTTCCGGCCCCGAAATTTCTCGTCAGACTGCTCCAAAAAGTGAATGACTCTGACAAAAACTTGCACAGAAGCCCCGTTTTGTGCAAAAAAATCGCGCAAAAATCGGCTATTTGGGATGGATTGCGCAAAAGTCGCGTCACGAGAATCATCCAAAACGGCACAATTTGTCTATTTTCACAAGCATTTCATGACATCCTGATTTTGGGGTCGTAACGACCCTTTTGTTTCCCTTGCGGCGGCCATAATGGCCGTTTTGTTTGCCATGCGGAGGGCAAAACTGTCCCGCCTCGCAGGCGGAGGGGGTCTCACACCCACGGGGACGTAACACCCCTTCTGTTCGCCGTGCGACGGCCATAATGCCGTTGTTTGCCGTGCGGCGGCCATAATGGTCGTCCTGTTTCCCTTGCGGAATGACAGGGTGGGAAACCCCTCCGGCTCTTCGAGCCACCTCCCCTGCAAGGCGGAGGAGTTTCTTCTCCGCACGGGCAAGTGACGGGAAGCAGGGCATTTGATTACAAATGAATATTCGTCAGTTGTTAAATCCACAAGATTAGAAACAGTTCCAACATTACTTACCGAATGTACTAAAAAAGCCGCTACCGGAGAAACGGCAACGGCTATACCTTAATATATTATAGAGACGACTTAGCTCAGGAAGCCCAGCAACACACCGGCGGCCACGGCCGAACCGATGACACCGGCCACGTTCGGCCCCATGGCGTGCATCAGCAGGTAGTTCTTGGAATCGTATTCCAAGCCCAGGTTCTGCGAGATGCGGGCTGCCATCGGCACGGCAGACACACCGGCGTTACCAATGAGCGGATTAATCTTCTTGCTCTTCGGCAGGAAGAGGTTAAAGAACTTCACGAACAAGACACCCGATGCCGTGGCGATGATAAAGGCCAACGCGCCGAGCAGGAATATCTTGATGGTATCCCACGTGAGGAACTCACTGGCCTGCGTGGAGCAACCCACCGTCAGGCCGAGCAACATCACGATGGTATCGTTCAGCGCACTGCCCGCCGTCTTGGCCAGACGGGTTGTCTTCGTGCTTTCTTTCAACAGATTACCGAAGAACAACATGCCCAACAAGGGAAGACCGGAAGGCACGATGAAAGCCGTCATCAGCAAGCCCACAATGGGGAAGATGATTTTCTCCGTCTGCGAAACCTCGCGCGCCGGTTTCATCCGGATGAGCCGTTCCTTCTTCGTCGTGAGCAGGCGCATCAAAGGCGGCTGGATGACCGGCACCAAGGCCATGTAGGAATAGGCGCACACCGCAATGGCCCCCATGAGGTTCGGCGAGAGTTTGGATGACAGGAAGATGGCCGTCGGCCCGTCCGCACCACCGATGATGGCGATGCCCGCCGCCTGGTTCGGCTCAAATCCCATGGCCAAGGCAATCATGTAAGCCCCGAATATACCAAACTGGGCTGCCGCACCGACCAGCAACAGCTTCGGGTTGGCTATCAACGCCGAAAAGTCCGTCATGGCACCGATGCCCAAGAACACAAGCGGTGGATACCAGCCGTTCTTCACACCCGAATAGAAGAAATTCAGCACGGAATTGTCCTCGTAAAGCCCGATTTCGAGGCCCACGGCCTTGAACGGGATATTGCCCAAGATGATACCCAGTCCGATAGGTATCAGCAACAAAGGCTCAAAGTCCTTTTTGATGGCCAGCCACAGGAAGAACGCGCCCACCAAGATCATGCCCCAGTTGCCCCACTCGGCACACGCGAACCCCGTATAGGTAAGGAAGTCGGCCAGCTTTGCCCCGATGAAATCAAATATTTCCATACGCTTAACCGATTGTTACCAAGATTGCACCTTCACGGACGGAATCGCCCTTGCTGACATGCACGGCGGTGATGGTACCGTCGCATTCCGCACCGATGTTATTTTCCATCTTCATGGCTTCGAGCACCACGACCGTCTGGCCTTTCTTCACTTCCTGGCCCACGTTGACAGCCACGGCATTGATGGTGCCGGGCAACGGGGAACGCACGGCCGTGCCCTTCCCTTTCGGCTGTTCAGGCTGCTGGGCATCCACCGCCGGTGTCACCGGGCCGTGGTGCACATGCGCCACCGGACGGATGACCGGCTTGTGCGTCAGGTGCATCGGACGCTCCATTTCCACCTCGAACGGGATTCCGTTCACTTCCACTTTGGCCAAGTTTCCTTCCACCTCTTCGATTCTCACGGTGTACTCGGCACCTTTCACTTTATATTTATATTCTTTCATGACGTTGCTTTTTGATTTGATGGGTTATACTGATTAATGCAGGTTCTCAGGCCATTCGCGCATGGTGAATCCCTTCGCGCTCCATTCGGAATGTTCGTCCGTGTGATAGGTCAGCACATTGCTTTCCACGTCGTGTACGTCCTCCTCGTATTCCTTCAAAGCCATGGCGATAAGGGCCATATAGATTTTCATGTCCACCCCCTTGGTCTCCATGCCCTGCTTGGCCATGACGGCAGCCTTGTCGGCCTGCTCGCGCACGGCACGGATGGCCCGCACACGCGACATCTTGGACAACATGGACCACGCGTAACCGAACAAACGGAAGAACACGTATAGGGCGATAAGGGCGACAAACACCACGCCCATGGCGATGATGGACATCGCGACACCATAAGGGTCTTTCTCTTTCCACTCAGCCACTTTGTCCTCCACCTGGCCTTGTCCCACATTGGATGAACCGGGAGTCACTTCGTCTTCATCGAGCACCAGCCAGGTATAGCTGTCCGTTTCCGTGTCGTGCACCCTGGCATAGGCCTGGTTTTCGGCCAACGGCGGCACCGTCACCGAGTCAAGCAACGTTTTGCCGTTTCCATCAAAGAGCGCGATGAAGTTCGGCTTGCCTTCTTCCAACTTGAAATTGGTGTGCAGTGTACCCAAATTGGTACGCCCGTCAGCAAAAAACACGATGCGCTGTTGTGCGGACAAATTGGTACGCGAATCGCCTTTCGGTATCAGCGACATCAATTTCACCCGTTCCGGCACGGAAAGTTCCTCATTCAGTGCCGCGCGGTTGGTGGTCAGGTAACAACTGCGGATGTTGATGGTTCCCCATGAGGTGTTGGCAATTTCTATCCACCCGGAACGCTCGCCGTATTCGTCAATGAGGCCGTCTGTGTTGGTCACCACCACCTCGCTGATTTTAAAGCTGCGCGCCCCTTGTCCGAAGGCCGCGACCACAGCGACCAGCCCCACAAGGATACCTAAAAATCTTTTATGTATCATCATTTTGGTTTTAACAGATTACAATGGAATATTCCCGTGCTTCTTCACCGGGTTGGAAAGTTTCTTGGTCTGCAGCTGCGCCAAGGCACGGATGACGCGGAAGCGCGTGTTGCGCGGCTCAATCACGTCGTCGATGTAGCCATACTTCGCCGCCTGGTAGGGATTGGTGAAGAGCTTGTTGTACTCGTCCTCCTTCTCCTTCAGGAACGCCTGCGGGTCTTCTGCCGCCTTCGCCTCCTTGGCGTAGAGCACGGCCACCGCGCCCTCGGCGCCCATCACCGCGATCTCGGCCGAAGGCCAGGCGTAGTTGATGTCGCCACGCAGCTGCTTGCAGCTCATCACGATGTGGGAACCGCCGTAGCTCTTGCGCAACGTCACCGTCACCTTGGGCACCGTGGCCTCGCCATAGGCGTAAAGCAGCTTCGCACCGTGGAGGATGACGGCGTTGTATTCCTGGCCCGTGCCCGGAAGGAAGCCCGGCACATCGACGAGCGTCACCAACGGGATGTTGAACGCGTCGCAGAAACGTACAAAACGCGCGCCCTTGCGGCTCGCGTTGCAGTCGAGCACACCGGCGTAGCATTTGGGTTGGTTGGCCACGATGCCCACGCTCTGCCCGTTGAAGCGGGCGAAACCCACGATGATATTCTTCGCGTAGTCCGGCTGCACCTCGAAGAACTCGCCGTTGTCCACAATCGCACCGATGACCTCGTACATGTCGTAGGCCTGGTTCGGGTTGTCAGGGATAATCTCGTTGAGGAAGTCCTCCACGCGGTTGATGGGGTCGCTGCACTCCACGCGCGGAGCCTCTTCCATGTTGTTTTGGGGGATATAGCTGATCAACGTGCGGATCATCTGCATCGCCTCTTCCTCCGTGGCCGCCGTGAAGTGCGTCACGCCCGACTTGGTGGCATGCACGCTCGCGCCGCCCAGGTCTTCCTGCGACACGTCCTCGCCCGTCACCGTCTTCACCACCTTCGGCCCGGTGAGGAACATGTAGGACGTACCTTCCATCATCAAAGTGAAGTCTGTCAAGGCCGGGGAATATACCGCACCGCCGGCGCACGGGCCGAAGATGCCTGAAATCTGAGGAATCACGCCGGATGCCTCAATATTACGCTGGAAAATGCTGGCATAGCCGCCCAAGGCGTTGATGCCCTCCTGGATGCGCGCGCCGCCGGAGTCGTTCAGCCCGATGCAGGGCGCACCCATCTTCATGGCCTGGTCCATCACCTTGCAGATTTTCTCGGCCATCGTCTCGGACAGCGAGCCGCCGTTGACGGTGAAGTCCTGCGCGAAGACATAAACCAAGCGGCCATCAATGGTGCCGCTGCCGGTCACCACGCCGTCGCCCAGGAACTGCTTCTTCTCCATGCCGAAGTTCGTGCAGCGGTGGAGCTTGAACATGTCCATCTCCTCGAAGCTGCCCTCGTCCAGCAACATGTCGATGCGCTCGCGGGCCGTGTATTTGCCCCGCGCGTGCTGTTTCTCAATGGCCTTTTCACCGCCACCCATACGTGCCTTGGCACGGAGTTCCACCAATTCCTTGATTCTCTCTAACTGATTACTCATAATATACCTGTGATTTAAGAACTATCCGTCATTTTTCCCCGCCTCCACTGCGGCGAGGCATGTCCTTGCCATGCGGGAGCAAAGGTAATAAAAAGAATCCGCAATAAGCTTTCCGATGTGAAAAAATAGTATAAAAACGCCTGCGGTTGGCGCGTTTTTTACTAACTTTGCTTACATAAAACAAAATAGAATATGGCACATTCCAATTCGCCTTTGGATCTAGGCGTACTTCCCATCGGAAAACTCCTTGGGCAATATGCCGTCCCGGCCATCATCGCCATGACGGCGTCTTCACTCTACAACATGGTGGACAGCATCTTCATCGGACATGGCGTAGGCGCATTGGCCATTTCCGGATTGGCGCTGACGTTCCCCTTCATGAACCTCTCCGCAGCGTTCGGTGCGATGGTGGGCGTGGGCGCATCCACGCTGATTTCCGTGAAATTGGGGCAGAAAGATTATGAATCCGCACAACAAATTTTCGGCAACGTCATCAGCCTGACCATCATCCTCGGTTTGGCGTTCACCGTGGTCTCACTCATTTTCCTCGATCCCATCCTCTATTTCTTCGGCGCGAGCGAAGCCACCCTTCCCTACGCACGGGAATACATGGAAATCATCCTGGCGGGCAACATCATCACGCACAGTTACCTGACGCTGAACTCCGTGCTTCGTTCGGCCGGCCATCCACGCCTGTCCATGAACGCCACGATTCTGGCCGTAATCGTGAACACCATCCTCAACCCGCTCTTCATCTATGGACTAGACATGGGCATCCGCGGTTCGGCCACCGCCACCATCTTGGCACAAATCATCTCGTTGCTGTGGCAGCTGCACGTGTTCAGCAAGCCGGACGAACTCATCCACTTCAAGCGTGGCACGTATAAGTTGAGAAGCAAAATCGTGAAAGACACATTGGGCATCGGCATGTCGCCTTTCCTCATGAACAGCTGCGCCTGCATCATCGTCATCCTTATCAACCGGGGATTGGGACATTACGGAGGCGACCTGGCCATCGGCGCGTATGGCATCGTCAACCGCCTGGCCTTCCTGTTCATCATGATTGTCATCGGCATCAACCAAGGCATGCAGCCCATCGCGGGCTATAACTATGGCGCCCAACGCTACGACCGAGTGCTGAAAGTGCTGCGCCAGACCATGTTATGGGCCACGCTAGTCACCACCGCCGGATTCCTCGTGGGCGAAATCATCCCGGAATGGTGCGTCCGCGCCTTCACCACGGATGAAGAGCTCATCGACATCGCGGTCAAGGGCATGCGCATCGTCGTGATGTTCTACCCGCTCATCGGCATGCAGATGGTGACGACCAACTTCTTCCAAAGCATCGGCAAGGCCAACAAGAGCATCTTCCTGTCGCTCACGCGGCAGCTCATCTTTCTCATCCCCATGCTCATCATCCTGCCCCAATATATGGGCGTGAAAGGCGTGTGGCTATCCATGCCCTGCGCCGACCTCGTTGCCTGCTTCGTGGCTGCGGCCATGCTCATCCCCGAATATCGGAAATTTCAAAAATTAAATGCATAAGATACTATGGACAAACATGTCATCATCAACGTAGGCCGCCAGCTCGGCAGCGGAGGACGCGTTATTGGCAACCGCATCGCGCAGGACTTCGGCATCAAGTTCTACGACAAGGAACTGCTAGACTTGGCCGCCAAGGAAAGCGGATTCGACAAACGGTTCTTCGAACGGAACGACGAGCACAAAGGTTTCCTGAAACTGCTCTTCAGCCCCTTCGCCCCGTTGTTCGGGGGTACTAACCCCTACGCCAACCAACTCAGCGACGAGTCGCTCTTCAAGTTCCAAAGCGACGCCATCCGCAAGGCAGCCCAGGCGCATTCCTGCGTATTCGTAGGCCGTTGTGCCGACTACATCCTGCGCGACTTCCCCAACAAAGTCGATATCTTCATCACGGCCGACATGCCCGACCGCATCAAACGAGTGGTCGAAATGACAGGCGTCACGGAGAAAGAAGCCGAAAAGGCTTGCCTTGACGGGGACGAAAAACGCGCCAGCTACTATAATTATTATAGTGCCAAAACTTGGGGCGCGGCGGCTTCATACGACTTCTGCATCAACTCCTCGGCATTGGGTATTGATGCCACTACAAGAATCATTGAGGAATTTATCCAGCAAAAGCTGAAATTATGAAGCGCATCGGACTGCTCTCCGACACGCATGGCTATTGGGACGAAAAATACACGCAATATTTCGCCGAATGCGACGAGATATGGCATGCGGGCGACATCGGTTCAGTGGAAGTGGCGCAACGGTTGGCCGACTTCCGCCCCCTGCGGGCCGTATGCGGCAACTGCGACGGGGGCGACCTGCGCCTGATGTTCAGCGAGAAACTACGCTGGCGGTGCGAAGAAGCCGACGTGCTCATGACGCACATCGGCGGCTATCCCGGCCGCTACGCCCCGGGCATCCGCCGCCAACTCTACGAACGCCCACCACGGCTTTTCATCTGCGGCCATTCGCACATCCTCAAAATCCAGTTCGACCCGAAGCTCGGCTTATTGCACATCAACCCGGGAGCTGCCGGACTGATGGGCTGGCACAAGGTGCGCACCCTCGTGCGTTTCACCGTGGACGGACGGGAGTTCAAGGATTTGGAAGTTATTGAGATTCCGCGCAAAAAAAAGACATTTGATAAAAACGGGCACAGTTCCTAAACGTGGGGATTCTTGCTCTTCACATAGGCAATAGCCGGTTTCCCAAAGATACCTACCTCCCCAAAATAAGATATACTTACTTGGGCAAGTAAGTATATCTCATTTGGCCAAGTAAGTACTACTTCGAAGGCAAAGTAAGTACTTATTCATTTTGCACAAAATGATACCGCGCAAAGTATAATAAATACCCCAAAATGCGAACTGTGCCGTTTCTGTCTATTCTCCTACTTTTAGGTGTCAGACAGCCCGCAATTCTCCTTCGTTTTGTTTTTTTTGCAAAAAAATTGCGCATTTTGTTTTATTTATATATCTTTGTTGTGGATTTAACATATAAATGTTGAAATATGAAAAAAGTCATCTTTTCATTAGCCCTTTGTATGGGATTGTCTGCCTTTTGTGTGCAAAGCAATTCCGTATTTGCAGAGAATACTATTACGCCATTCGTTTTGGAACGACAAGTGCAACGTATAGGGATAGAAGTTAGATACAACGGAGGCGGGTTGTACTTCACTGAGAACATGGAAAATGCCTTGCCACACAATGTCACCTATTTTACGACCGTCAATGATAAAGGACATATAATTAACCTCTTTTATGTCTCATATAGTGATAATGAAGAGCTTAACTCTACACTTTTTGAAATGGAAAACAAGTTAGAGGCTTATTTAAAATCAGTTGGTATATGGGAAGATTGCGTAATTGTCGTATATTCGAGATATTAATAGATGCCTAAATCTTCCTTTCTGTTTTTTCTTTGTGCTTTGGCTGTCATATCCGCCAAAGCACAAACTACATATCACGACTTGACAGTGAGCCTGCAAGGCTATGTATATAGTGTGGAGGAGGGCGTGAAGGGCACTCCGCTTCCCGGGGTGTCCATCCGCTGTGTAGGACTCCCCGACTCCGTATTCATTTTCAGTGCCACGACAGATAGGAATGGTTTCTTCAAACAAAGCAGCTTCCTCGAAGGTAATGCCAACGGAATCCTCCTTACCTTATCTTATATCGGCATGAAGCCACATGAACAACACGTCAAGGCACCAACCAGCCTCGCCGGATCCGGACAGCCCATACTGGATGCAGACATGGACACCATATGGATGGAGCCACAGCCCATCACCATGCGGGAAGCCTTGATTGTGGAAAAACTAAGGAAGATGTATATGTCCGGCGACACCGTGCTGTTTCGCACCGATGCTTACGAGATGCCTAAAGGTTCCATGTTGCTTGACTTGGTGAGGCGGTTGCCGGGATTGGATTGTTCGGAAGATGGGAAACTGACCTATCTAGGCAAATCCATCGACGAGCTGCGGCTGAACGGCAAGGAATTTTTCAAACACGATGCCACCATCGCCTTACGCAACATGCCCGTAGAACACCTGAAATACCTGAAAATTTATGAAGAGTTGAAAGGTGACTCGCTCACCTCCGGAGTTGATGACAAACAGACCATCATGGACATGGAGACGAAAGAACCGGTGGATGCATTCCTCGCGGGCAACCTCAAGGGCGGAAAGACCGCCGAAGACAATGACTACATGGGGCAAGGCGACTTCAACTGGCATAAGGTGGGAAAGGGGGAAGCCTCCATCAAGGGGGAATTCAACTCCTTGCCTTCATCTCTCACTTCGTTGGGCAAATTTACAACCATCAACAACTATTTCACCGAAAGCCGCCAGGAGAAATCCGTCGGTGCTTTGTTTTCACGTTTCGGGAATAAAGCCAATGTGCGTGGCAACATTGACTATGCGTATAAGAAAACTGGAGACAGAAGGTTGGTTTCCGATGAGACGTACCTGCAAGACAACAGCCAGATTGAACAAAGCGAAAACACAAGTGTCCTCCGCGACCAAACGGCACGGGGGATTTTCGACATCAACGGACAAGGGAAACGAATCAACTGGAACGTTAACGCACGACTGAATCACACCCGGACACAAGGTGAAGACAGAGGGCTAGGAGAGACGTATGCCGCTTCTTACGGGACGGGCGATGGCGACACGGAGTCTGTCCGCGAACTGCTGAACAGCAGGCGAAATAACTCTCGGGTAGAACGCACACGGAAAACAGCCGACATCACAGGCAATATGAGCTACCGTTTCGGGAAAGGCAAGAATAAAAGCCTGGCCTTGGACTTCGGCTTGCGCTATGCCGACGCCGACGAAATGAACCGCGACTACACGAGCGTAACCCTCCAACATACGGGCACACTCCACACGTATGACCGTATCAGCCGAAACCTCTCCAACCAAACGCAAATGAACATCGGCTTGTCTTATGCCCAATCTTTAGGCGAAAGGAGTTCAATAAACCTGAGATACCAATACGGCTATGACCGGAACCACGATGACAAAGACTATTTCGACCTGGCATCCGATAATCCCGACGACATTTCCGGTCACAAGCTCTACATTCCCGACAACGCAGTACGCAACGAAGCATACAGTTACCTGAACTGTTCCGATGAACAACGGCACGAACTTTCCCTCCGCCTGAGTGCCCGTTTCAGCAAATGGAACATGGTTGTATCCTGCGGCCTTGCCCCTACATTGCAGCATGTTGACTACGAACAGGAAAGTCGGCAGAATGACACGATGCGCGTCACCATCGTTTATTCCCCCAAAATCAGCACCACCTACCACAACGGAAAACACACTTTGAGCTTGAGCTATACCGCCACAAACCTTCCGCCAGGAATAGACCACCTGCTACCCGTGCCCAACAACGACGACCCGCTGACCATCAAGGAGGGTAACGAAAAACTAAAACCGTCAGTCTCCCATGGGGGTATGTTGTCCTACAATTATGACAGATGGTTGAATCTGTCGGCTGATTGGAATGGGATTGCCAATGAGGCGAGTACGCTCACTACCTACGAACCGGAAACAGGGGTGCGCCATGTGCGTGATGTGAATGTCAGCGGAAACTGGACTGCAAACGGATTGCTCCGCATGAGCAGATATGCAGGTGATTTCAACTATGCGTTGTCAACCAGTTACCATCATGAACACCGCACGGGATTTTTCGAAACAGCAGATGTTTCTGTGCCGCGTAAAACGGTTACACGTTCACATCGTTTCTCACTTTGCCCGTCGGCAGGTTATGCCCATAAAGGATTCGAGGCCACTCTCAAACCGTTGTGGAGCTATGACGTGTTGGGGAGCCAAGGCTATGAAGGAAGGCGGACACAACGCTACACACTGGATTTGGACGTGGCCTACACATTCAACTTTGGATTGGGAGCGTATAGCAGCTATGGCTTTAACGCCTACAAAGGCTTCAATGCGACCGGAGGAAAGGATAAAGAACACATCTGGAATTTGGGAGTGTCCTTCAATACATGGAAAAACAGGCTCACGGTCAAGGCGGAAGGCTACGACTTGTTGGGGCAGCAATCAGGCTTTTCTTACCTATATTATCCCAATGGAAAGGGGAGGCGGGAGGTACGCAATTTCGCCAAAGCCTCTTACGTGCTTTTCACCATGGTTTACCACTTCACCACCCTAAAGTCGCATAAAACACCGTCGGACACCACGCCGGACTTCTTCTCATCCCCCAACGTCATCATTGTCAGGTAGCATGTACCCAATAATAAGGTGGAGAGACATGCCCACGGGATGTCCCTCCACCTTATTATATATATTATAAACTCCACACTATGCCGAACAGAGTAGGAGCACAATCAGTTGCGCCGTCAGAATGCGCAGGAACATCGTCAACGGATAGACCGTGGAGTAGCCCACCGCAGGCGCGTCGCTGTTGGACGACTGGTTGGCAAAGGCCAAGGCCGGGGGATCGGTCGTGCTGCCCGCAATCAAACCCATGATGGTAAAGTAGTTCAACTTGTATTTCAGTCGCGCAATGAGACCGATAACCAACAAGGGAATCACGGTCACGAGGAAACCCGTCCATACGTAAGTCAGTCCGTCGCCGGCCACCACCGTTTCCACAAAATGCTCGCCCGCCTTGATGCCCACGCTGGCCAGGAACAACGCCAAGCCAAACTCGCGTAACATAAAGTTGGCCCCGGTAGATACGTATGTCACGATGTGGAACTTATAACCGAAACGCCCGATGAGGATAGCCACGATAAGCGGGCCGCCCGCCAAACCCAGTTTCACCGGCGTAGGCACACCCGGGAAAGCGAAAGGAATGCTTCCGAAGATGATACCCACCAAGATACCCACGAAAATGGCAATCAGATTGGGATGGTCCAGTCGTTTCACGGAATTGCCCATCAAGGCCGCCACGCGGTCCACGGCATCTTCAGGGCCGACAACCACGATTTTGTCGCCCACCTGCATACGCAAGTTACGGTCGGCAAACAGGTTCATGCCCGAACGCGAGATGCGTGTCACGTTCACGCCATATACGGAGCTGAAATGCAACTGCCCGAACGTCTTGCCGTTCATCTTCGGCTGCGTCACCACGATGCTCTTCGACACCATCGGCACGTCCTGTTCTTCCCAATCCACGTAATCGTCCGGTCCAATGAACGCCTTGATGGCCTCGGCATCGTCTTCCGCACAAGTGATAAAGAGGTGGTCGCCTAGGTAAAATTTCGTGTCGCGCGTCGGGATGCTCACATGCCCTTCGTGCAGGGCACGGGAACACACATAGTTCCGCCCCAAGAAGTCACGCACCTGCAACAACGTCTTCCCGTTGATGGCCGCATTCTCCACCCTCACCGTCATGCGGTGGGGCTTGGCATGCGGGTTTTCAGCCTGTTGCTTCAGGATGGCATCCTCTTCCTGTTGCAGTTTGATACGGCAAATGTAACGGATGGCAATGGTCGCGCCAATGATACCCACCACGCCGAGTGGATAAGCGCAGGCATAGCCCGACGCGATTTGCGGCAACGGTTGCCCGGCGGGAAACACTTGCGTGAGTGCTTCGGTAGCCGCACCCAATCCCGGCGTGTTCGTCACCGCCCCGCAAAGCACACCAACCATCATGGGCAGGTTATTGGGGTCGTTCGTATCAAATATACAATAATACAACACCAGCAACACCGCAATATTGAGCACCACGATGCCGGTGGCCAAGAGGTTGAGCGTGATGCCCCCTTTCTTGAACGACTCGAAGAAGCCCGGCCCCACCTGCAGGCCGATGCAATACACAAAAAGAATCAGGCCAAAGTCCTGCAGGAAATTCAAGGTGGACATCGTGCCCGTGAAGCCGAAATGCCCGGCCAAAATGCCAGCAAACAGCACGAACGTCACGCCCAACGAGATTCCGAAGAACTTGATTTTACCTAGATAAATGCCCACCGATATCACCAACGTATAGAGGAATACGATGTGGGCAATGGAGTCCGAATCAAACAGTAATTGTTCAAACCATTGCATGTCTCGCTATCTTTTAATCCTTGATTATTGGATTTCTCGCAATCCGTCTGCAAAAGTAGTCAAAAAAAGGACAACTTCTGAGTTTTTACGCCGCATTTTTTTGCCCCTGTACGAAAGTTTTGCTACTTTTGCTTGATTGATAAAATATTCTTTAACATTATAAGTTATGGCAGATAGCAAAGAAAAACTTTTTTCTGACTTTACCGCCCCCACCCGCCAGGAATGGATGGACAAAATCCAAGTGGATTTGAAGGGAGCGGACTATCAGAAGAAAATGGTGTGGCGGACCCACGAAGGGTTCAACATGGAACCGTTTTACCGCCGCGAAGACCTCGAAGGCATGACGCAGACCGACGCCCTGCCCGGCCAGTTTCCCTACCTGAGAGGCAACAAGAAAGACAACAACCGCTGGTACGTGCGCCAGAACATTGATGCGACAGATGCCCGCGAGGCCAACGCCAAGGCACTCGACCTGTTGGACAAAGGCATCACTTCGCTGGGCTTCAAAGTGCCCCGCAAGCAACTCAGCGCGGACTTCATCGCCACCCTGCTCGAAGGCATCAAGGCCGACGCAGTGGAACTGAACTTCCGCACCTGCCAGGGACACACATTGGAACTGGCCAAGCTGCTGGCCGCTTATTTCAACGAGAAGGGCTACGACCCGAAATCGCTCGCGGGCAGCATCGGCTTCGACCCCATGGAGAAGATTCTCACCAAGGGCAAGGACACTACGCCACTCCTCGGGCAGCTGGCCGAACTGGTACAGGTGCTGGCACCGTTCCCGAAGTTCCGTTGCGTCACGGTGGATGCCGACACGCTCTGCAACGCGGGTGCTTACACCTACCAGGAACTGGGCTACGCGCTGGCATGGGGCAACGAGTATCTCTCGCAGATGGTGGAAGCCGGCATCCCTGCTGCGTTGGCCGCCAAGAAAATCAAGTTCGATTTCGGCATCGGCGGCGTTTACTTCATGGAAATCGCCAAGTTCCGCGCAGCCCGCATGCTGTGGGCCAACATCGTCAAACAGTACAAACCGGTATGTCCTCGCGAGGACTGCGAGAACACAGGCGAGGACAAGTTCTGCAACTGTGCTTGCAAGATGCAGGTCAATGCCACCACTACTACTTATAATATGACGGTGTTCGACAGCTACGTCAACATGCTCCGCAGCCAGACGGAAACCATGAGTGCCGCCTTGGCGGGCGTGGACTCTATCGTGGTGACCCCGTTCGACGCACCCTACGAGACCCCGACCGACTTTGCTGAGCGCATCGCCCGCAACCAGCAACTCCTGTTGCAGGAAGAAAGCCACTTTGACAAAATCGTGGACGTGGCCGGTGGTTCCTATTTCGTGGAAAAACTCACCCGCTCGCTGGCCGAAGAAGCTTGGAAGCTGTTCCTCTCTGTGGAAGAGGAAGGCGGATTCCTCGCCGCAGCCAAGGCCGGCATCGTGCAACAGGCCATCAACGACACCAACGCCGCCCGCCATGCCGATGCCGCCAAGCGCAAGGAATTCCTGTTGGGCACCAACCAGTTCCCCAACTTCAACGAGAAGAGCGAAGGCAAGGCACCGCTCGAAGCCTGCGGATGCTGCCACGGCCATGCCGGAGGCGAAAGCTGCGAAAAGCCGTTTGCCAAATTGGAAACCAGCCGTCTGGCCGCCGACTTTGAGGCATTGCGCCTGCAGACGGAAAAGGCAGCCAAGCAGCCCGTGGCCTTCATGCTGACCATCGGCAACCTGGCCATGCGACAGGCACGTGCCCAGTTCAGCTGCAACTTCCTGGCCTGCGCGGGCTACAAAGTGGTGGACAATCTCGGATTCGGAAGCGTGGAAGAAGGCGTGGAAGCCGCCGTCAAGGCCGGCGCCGACATCGTGGTGCTCTGCTCCAGCGATGACGAGTATGCCGAATACGCCATCCCGGCCTTCAAGGCATTGGACGGCCGCGCCATGTTCGTCGTGGCCGGCGCACCGGCCTGCATGGACGACCTGAAGGCCGCCGGCATCGAGAACTTCATCCATGTCCGCGTCAACCAGCTCCAGACGCTGAAAGAGTATAACGCTAAATTGGGAATCAAATGAGACAGAATTTCAAAGACATAGACATATTCGCCGGATTCGGCCACGAGAACGGGCAGGACTGGCAAAAAGAAAACGGCATCACCGCCAACTGGAAGACGCCGGAACAAATCGACATACAGCCGGTTTATACCAAGGAAGACCTCGAAGGCATGGAGCATCTCGACTTCGCCGCCGGCATCCCGCCATTCCTGCGCGGCCCGTACAGCATGATGTACCCCTTCCGCCCGTGGACCATCCGCCAATACGCCGGATTCTCCACCGCCGAGGAGAGCAACGCCTTCTACCGCCGCAACCTGGCCAGTGGACAGAAAGGCCTGTCCGTGGCCTTCGACCTGCCCACGCACCGCGGCTATGACCCGGACAACGAGCGCGTGGTGGGCGACGTGGGCAAGGCCGGCGTGTCCATCTGCTCGCTGGAGAACATGAAGGTGCTTTTCGAGGGCATCCCCTTGAACAAGATGTCCGTCTCCATGACGATGAACGGAGCCGTGCTCCCCATCCTTGCGTTCTACATCAACGCCGGACTGGAACAAGGTGCGCAACTCGAAGAAATGGCGGGCACCATCCAGAACGACATCCTGAAAGAGTTCATGGTGCGCAACACTTATATCTATCCGCCCGCCTTCTCCATGAAGATTATCGCCGACATCTTTGAATACACGTCGCAGAAGATGCCGAAGTTCAACTCCATCTCCATCTCGGGCTACCACATGCAAGAAGCCGGTGCCACGGCGGACATCGAACTGGCCTACACGCTGGCCGACGGCATCGACTACATCCGTGCGGGCGTGAACGCCGGCATCGACATCGACGCCTTCGCCCCGCGCCTCTCTTTCTTCTGGGCCATCGGCATGAACCACTTCATGGAAATCGCCAAGATGAGGGCCGCACGCCTTCTGTGGGCCAAGATTGTGAAGAGCTTCGGGGCGAAAAACCCGAAGTCCATGGCCCTGCGCACCCATTCGCAGACTTCCGGCTGGTCGCTCACCGAACAAGACCCGTTCAACAACGTGGGCCGCACCTGCATCGAGGCCATGGCTGCCGTGCTGGGGCACACGCAGTCGCTCCACACCAACTCGCTCGACGAAGCCATCGCCCTGCCGACGGACTTCTCCGCCCGTATCGCGCGCAACACGCAGATTTACATTCAGAACGAGACGCAGGTGTGCAAGCACATCGACCCGTGGGCCGGTTCCTACTATGTGGAAACGCTGACCAACGAACTGGTGCACAAGGCGTGGGCACACATCCAGGAAATCGAAAAGCTCGGCGGCATGGCCAAGGCCATCGAGACCGGACTGCCCAAGATGCGCATCGAAGAGGCCGCCGCACGGACGCAGGCCCGCATCGACTCGGGCGCACAAACCATCGTGGGCGTGAACAAGTACCGCCTGCCGCACGAGGACCCCATCGATATCCTCGAAGTCGATAACACCGCCGTGCGCAACGAACAGGTGGAACACCTGAAGCAGCTCCGCGCCACCCGCGACAACGAGGCCGTGAAGAAGGCCCTGGCCGACATCACCGAATGCGTCCGCGAATGGCACGACGGCAAGAAGAGCGAACACAACCTGCTCGACCTAGCCGTGAAAGCCGCCGGTGTGCGTGCCACCCTGGGAGAGATTTCAGATGCCTGCGAAGATGTCGTGGGCAGATATAAAGCCGTCATCAGAACCATTTCACAAGTGTATTCATCAGAAAGCCAAAAAGACGCCGACTTCGCACAGGCATGCGAGTTGACGGAAGAGTTCGCCCGCCAGGAGGGCCGCCGCCCGCGCATCATGATTGCCAAGATGGGTCAGGACGGACACGACCGCGGCGCAAAAGTGTGTGCCACAGGTTATGCCGACTGCGGTTTCGATGTCGATATGGGACCGTTGTTCCAAACACCGGCCGAAGCCGCCCGCGAGGCTGTGGAAAATGACGTGAACATCCTTGGTGTCAGCTCGCTGGCCGCCGGACACAAGACGCTCATCCCGCAAGTCATCGACGAGTTGAAGCGGATGGGCCGAGAGGACATCATGGTCATCGCCGGAGGTGTCATTCCCGCACAGGACTACGACTTCCTTTACAAAGCCGGCGTGGCCGCCATCTTCGGCCCGGGTACTTCCGTGGCCAAGGCAGCCTGTGAGATGATGAAGATTCTCCTCGACAAAGAAGAATAAACTCTAACGGCATCTCATCGTTTAAAACGGCAATCCCTGCAAAACGAGGGATTGCCGTTTTTTTCATGAACGAAACTCCTCTGCCTCGCAGGGTGGCCAGTATGGCCGCGTGAGTGCCTCAAGAAATTCAGGCTCTGAGCCCCCCAAATTCCAAGCATTGAAACACCTAGTTCCGAACTTCTGAAACTCCCTTGATACCGCTGAATCTCAGAACTCGGCGATTTCCCAGTTACCCCCGGGAATGCGCCTTCCATTTTTGCGAAAACAGATTAGGCCAACTAGCCCATTGAAGACTCCTTGTCGGAAATCAACAAGAGAATGTCATCCGCCTGAAGTTCCACGTTCCCGTTAGGCACGATATAACGGTCGCCGCGCTTGACCATCATGACCAAAACGCCTTGCGGAAGAGCCAAATCGCGAATGTGATTGCCGCCAGCCAACATGGCTTCCGTGCAAGGCACTTCGCGCAACGCCGTACCCACATCGTCGGGGATTTCCACGCCGAAGTTGTCGCCCGTCTCGGGCGTGTTGTCGGTCAACCCCAACTTACGAGCCATCCAAGGCAACGACATGCCTTGGAACAACAGGGAAAGCAGGGTGACGAAAAACACGATGTTGAAAATCTGGCGCGCCCCATCCACCTGCGACACGACCGGATAAGTGGCAAACAAGATGGGAGCCGCGCCGCGCAAGCCCACCCATGAGATGAAAGCCTGCGCCTTGAACGTGAACTTGCGCCGGAAAGGCAGCAGGCACAGCCACACGGCCAACGGACGGGCCACCAGAATCATGAACACGCCCACCAACAGGCTGACCACCGCCACGGGAAGCATCTCGTGCGGGTTGACCAGCAACCCGAGGATGAGGAACATCACCACCTGCAAGAGCCATGTCATGCCGTCAAGAAAACGGGACACCTCGCGCTTCTTGAACAACTTGCTGTTGCCCATCACCATGCCGGCCAAATAAACAGCTAAATAGCCGTTGCCCTGCAGCAAATAGACGGAACAATAGATGATGAACACGAACATGAGCACCATGATGGAGTACAGTTCGGCATTGCGCAAACCCACGTGGTTGACCACCCACACGGCAAGCCGCCCCAGCACATAGCCGCCAATCACTCCCACGGCAAACTGCAGGACAAAAGAAGAGACGACACCCCATGCCGTGACCTCGCCCGCCTGCATGCATTGGATAAGGATGATGGTGAGCAGATAAGCCATCGGGTCGTTGCTCCCGCTCTCCAATTCCAGCAACGGACGCAAGTTATGCTTCAACCGGATGCGCTGCGAACGCAAAATATTGAATACGGAAGCCGAGTCGGTGGACGACATGGTGGCCGCCAAGAGCATGGAACCTATCAGGCTGAACGCGATGACCGCATCATGCTGCCAAAACGAGATGCCATACACAAAAAAACCCGTGAACACCGTGGTCAGCAACACTCCCAACGTGGCCAACACCACGCCGGGTGCCCACACCGGACGTATCTCCTCCAATTTCGTGTCCATGCCGCCCGTAAACAGGATGATGCTCAAGGCCACCATGCCGATGCGCTGTGCCCCCGTCGCGTCATCGAACTGGATGCCCAGCCCGTCGGTGCCGAAACACATCCCGGCCAACAGGAACATCAACAACGTGGGCACCCCGAAACGATAACCCGTCTTACTGATCAAAATGCTGCAAAACACCAATACGGCTGCCACCAACAGCCCAAGTTCTATGGATATCTCCATCGCCAACTTTTCCTTTAAAGTAAAAACATAATGCACAAAATTACGAAAAATAACGCAAGAAAGCGTTATCTTTGCAAGCCGATTTGATTTCGAAAGACTACAATGATTGTTTGCATCGCCGAAAAGCCCAGCGTGGGACGGGACATCGCCAAAGTGCTCGGAGCCGACCAAGACCACCGTAATTATATGGAAGGAAACGGCTACCAAGTGACCTGGACGTTCGGCCACCTCTGTGAGCTGAAGGAACCGCACGAATACACTCCGCGCTGGAAAGCGTGGAGCCTCTCCGCGCTGCCCATGATTCCCCCGCGCTTCGGCATCAAGCTGAAAAACGACCGGGGCGTGGAAGAGCAGTTCCGCGTCATCGAACAGCTCATGCAGGCCGCCGACCTGATCATCAACTGCGGCGATGCCGGACAGGAAGGCGAACTCATCCAGCGGTGGGTGATGCAGAAAGCCGGGGCGCACTGCCCCGTGAAACGGCTGTGGATTTCCTCGCTCACCGAAGAAGCCATCCGCGAAGGCTTCCAAAACCTGAAAGACCAGGCCGAATACCAGCCGCTCTACGAAGCCGGGCTGAGCCGCGCCATCGGCGACTGGACACTGGGTATGAACGCCACGCGCCTTTATACCTTAAAATACGCGCAAGGACGACAGGTGCTGAGCATCGGGCGGGTGCAGACCCCCACCCTCGCACTCATCGTCCACCGCCAACACGAAATCGAGCACTTCAAGCCTGAACCCTATTGGGTGCTGACCACGAATTACCGCGACACGACATTCACCGTCGTGCTGCAACAAGAGGAAGAGGAAAACAATGACTCCCCACAGACACAAGGCAAAGAAAACAGGACGAACGACACGGCGCGACGCGGCTTCACGTCGGAAGAGGAAGGCCGGAAAGCCCTCGAGCAAATCAAGGACGCGCCTTTCACCATCACGTCCGTCACCAAGAAAAACGGCACGGAAGCCCCGCCCCGCCTCTACGACCTGACCTCGTTGCAGGTGGAGTGCAACCGGCGGCTGGGGTATTCGTCCGACCTCACCCTGCAACTCATCCAGTCGCTCTACGAAAAAAAGGTCACCACCTATCCGCGCGTGGACACCACCTTCCTGAGCGATGACATCTACCCCAAGGTCGGCGGCATCCTGAACGGACTGGCCGGCGAATACGGCGCGTTGCTCCAACCCCTGCGCGGCGCACCGTTGAAGAAAAGCAAAAAGGTGTTCGACTCGTCAAAGGTGACCGACCACCACGCCATCATCCCGACAGGAGTGCCCCCGCGCGGCCTCACGCCGGACGAGCAACGGGTGTTCGACATGGTGGCCCGCCGCTTCATCGCGGCCTTTTACCCTGACTGCAAGTTCGCCACCACCACCGTATTGGGCGAAACGGCCGGCATCCCGTTCAAGGCCACAGGCAAGCAAATCCTTGCCCCAGGCTGGCGCGACGTGTATGCCCAAGAGCCCAAGACGCAGGACACCGCCACGAAACCACAAGAAGAGGAACGCACCCTCCCCGCCTTCACCAAAGGGGAAAGCGGCCCGCACGTGCCCGACCTGGCCGAAAAATGGACACAGCCGCCCAAACCTTACACGGAAGCCACCTTGCTCCGCGCCATGGAGACTGCCGGACGGATGGTGGAAGACGACGAACTGCGCGACGCGTTGAAGGAGAACGGCATAGGCCGTCCGTCCACTCGCGCCGCCATCATCCAAACCCTGTTCAAACGGCACTACATCCGGCAAGAGCGGAAAAGCCTCATCGCCACCCCCACGGGCGTGGAACTCATCGGGCTCATCCACGAAGAACTGCTCAAAAGCGCGGAGCTCACCGGCATTTGGGAACGCAAACTGCGCCTCATCGAAAAAAAGGACTACGATGCCAAGACATTCCTGGAAGAGTTAAAGGCGATGGTGGGCGACATCGTGCACAACGTATTGGCTGACAACACGAACCGCCGCGTCACGGAAACATTGGACGAAACGCCCGCGCCCAAAAAGAAAAAAACAGCCGCAAAAGACAAAGCAACCACGGCATCCAAAAACACGCGCAAGAAAAACGCCAAAGTTGAAGACACGCAACCCGTCACGCAGCCCGTGAAAGAAGGCGCCCCTTGCCCGCTGTGCGGCAAAGGCCGCATCATCCGCGGCAAAACGGCTTTCGGATGTTCGGAATGGAAAAACGGCTGCACGTTCCGCCTGCCGTTCGAGCATCCGGCATAAAACATCTCATCCATTACGTCAAAAACGCCACGCGCAACAACAAAAAACTCTTCCCTAATGTAAGGGCTGTTGAATTTCAGTGGGGATTTAACAAACTCTGTGCGGGACGTAACGCCCCTTTTGTTTACCTTACGGATGCTACGTGGGTGGGAAACCCCTCCGGCCCTACGCCCTACGGGCCACCTCCCCTACAAGGCGGAGGAGTTTTGCCTCCAGACGGACAAGCTCATTGCTGCGATGGATTTCAAATCTGTCGTAGCATATCAGCGGGGAAGCATGAAACTGTTCTTCTCCACTGATTCGACTGCGCACCTCTCACAGAAGAGTGCCACAACCGCACAAGCGGGGCGAAAACACTTGCCCCGCCTGCGATTCCTCATTCCAAGTTCAAGGCTAGTTTGCCATACTGCGGGCTGGTTGTTGCCTGTTGGGCGCGGGACGCGGCGTGCGAGGTTGTCGGCGCACCGGCCTGTTGGGGCGTCTTGTGGCCGTGTTGACCGAATCGCGCCTTCCGGGCGCAATTCTCCGCCTGTCCGCCTGCGGTGTCCTGTTGGGCACAAGCATGTTTTTACGGGCCAAGCTGTCTTGTGCGGCTTTTAGCGCGGCGGCTTTTTGTCGCACCTGCGCGATGCTGTCTTGCTTCACTTTTGCGACACTGTCTTTGACAGCCTGCGCGATGCTGTCTTCTTTGGCCTTTTTCGCGGCGGCGGCTTCGGCTGCAAGGCGCGCCACTTCCTCCGGGTCATAAAGCCCGTAAGTGGTGCGCAGGACGCGGAACTCCGTCCGCCGGTTCAGCGCATTGCAGATTTCCTGTTGGTCTTCGGGAAGTTTTTTGATGAAAGCCTCCGTGAGCGTGTCGTTCTCGTGCAGGAAAGGGTAGCGTTCCGTCAACCGTTTCCGGACGACTTTCGGACGGCTTTCGCCATAACCTATGGGAGTCAGGCGGTCTTGGGCTATCCCGTGTGTGATGAGGTAGTTCACGACCGACTCCGCCCGTCGCTGTGACAAGGCGATGTTGTAGGCATCCGCGCCACGGTAATCGCAGTGCGAACTAAGCTCGATGGTCACGTGCGGATTGTCTTCCATAAGTGTCACGAGCGAGTCCAATGCAAGGGTGGAAGAGTCGGTCAGTTCCGCACTATCGAAGGCGTAAAACACATTGTCCACCAACACCGGCAAGGTGAGGGAAGCCAAGGGGAACTGCAGGACATACTCCCTGCTCGTGCTGCTGGTGTCCACCTGCAATTGTTCCTTATGGTTCAAGAATCCCGGGCAGGTGCCCAAAAACACGTAGTCCACGTGGGGGTTGATTTCCTGCGTGAACGAGCCGTCGCCCCGGACGCTCAACTTCAAGTTCGTTCCGTCGTTGCCCACCATGTAAACCAATGCGTTGGGCAGCTCGTAACCGTCCCTCTCATAAACCCATCCCTTCACGGTGATGAGCACTTCCGGATATTCGAAGCTGTAAATGTGGTCCCAACCCCGCGCGTCGCCGCGGTTGCTGCTGAAAAATCCCCGGTTGTGGAGTCCCTCGAAAGTCATGCCGAAGTCGTCGCCCGGCGAGTTCATGGGCGATTGCAGGTTTTCCACCGTCCAAGTTCCCGTACTGTCCTGCACGGCACGGAACAAGTCAAGCCCTCCCATGCCGACATGCCCGTCGGAGGAAAAATAAAGCTCGCCGTTCGGGCGGAACGAAGGAAACATCTCGTTGCCCGGCGTGTTGATGGGTGCGCCCAGGTTGTCCACCCCGCCCATGCCATGCTCCCCGATTTGGATGCGCCAAATGTCCGTTCCTCCCAGTCCACCCGGCATGTCGGACACAAAATAGAGCCATTGTCCGTCCGGCGAGATGGTAGGATGGGCAAACGAAGAAAGCGTGTCTTTCGTGATTTCCAGCAGTTGGGGGGTGCTCCACGCGGCATCCGAGCGTTCCGAGGTGTAAATCTGCGCATAGCGCGGGTATTCGGGGTCGTAGGTGCAACGGGTGAAATACATGGTCTTGCCGTCCGGCGAGAAGGCGCATGCCCCTTCATCGTATTCGCTGTTGATTTCAGACTCGATGAGTTCCGGTTGCAGCCAATTCCCGTTTTCATCCTTTTCAGACAGGAAAATATCGCCCGCCTTGATGCCCGTGATGCCGCTCAGGTCGTCGCCTGTGGCTTGCGGGCGGGTGCTGGTCAAGTAAAGTTGCTCCATGTCATCGCCTCCCAACATCGGACAATAGTCCGACCTCCGCCCGTTGAAAATACCGGCGCGCTTCACGATGTAGCGGTTAGGATGGTCTTTCCATATCGGTGCCATGGCACACGCCAGCTTCCCATTGACGGCCAGCGTGTCGTCCGGCTTGTACTGGAGATAGATGTCATAGTTTTGCGCCGCCTTCTTGTAGTCGCCATTCTTGCGCTGCATCTCGGCCAGGTAGAAAAAAACGATGCTGTCCTTGTAGTTGTACCGTGCGGCATTCTGGTACGACCCCATGGCACGCGCCGTGTAGTTGATGCGGCGGTAGCAGTCGGCGGCCTTGTATGCCCGTTCCCCGCGTTTCTCGCGTTCTTTGGGCTTGGTGCGCATGTAAGCCTTGCGGTACTCCGCGCCCGCCTCGAAATATTCGCCGATGGCATAAAACTTGTCTCCCTTTTTCACGTTGCTCTCCGCGTTGCAGCCCGCGAGCCACAACGTAATGACAAAGCCCCCGAAAAAAGCCATCCATTGTTTCATATCCATTCGGTGTGCAAATATAATTTTTTTATTTCATTTGCCGCCTGCTTGGGCGGCTTTTTTTGCATCCTTTCGGATTTGTTGCGGATGGCTTCTTTCGGGGATGTCCGTTGTTTCCGTGCCCGCAGTTTCTTAGCGGATCATGACTTTGTCCCTTCTCACTTGCCCGTTGTCATACGTGGTTTGGCGTATGTTGACACCTTTGCGCGGGCGGTCAAGCCGGATGCCGTCCAGCGTGTAGTAAACCTGTTCGGTTATGGTGGCTCCGTTTGTGCCTGTGTCCGAAATGCCTGTTCCTCCCACTGGAATCAGTTCAAACGGGAAGTCGTTCGGGGCTTTCGTGCCGGCAAAATCAATAGCACCGTCTGCTTCCACCTTCCAATAGCTGCTTCTGGCCACTATTGCGAGGTTTTCCCGTCCCACTGCGCCTTTGAAGCGGAAGCGTTTGGTGTCTCTCGTGCCCATCGTGCCGTCGTCCTGCAGGTAGTTTTGGTCGGACAAGGATTGGATGCTGTAGGCTGTTTTGCCCGGCTCGTTTTCCAAGTACCATTGTTGTGTTTCCGGATGTGCCTCGTTTTTGGCTTCGAATACGACGCTGGACGCTTCGCCTTGGTTGGTCAGATAGGTGTCGTATCCGGTGTGGCGGACGTAGTAGTTTCCGGCTTGCACGGTGGTGAAGTCCTCTTCTTCCACGTATATCGTGTAGGTGAGGGTGGTGGAGCTGCCGTTTGCCGAATAGGTCACGGAGTAGTCTCCTGAAGTCTGCATGTCGGTGAGCGTGAGAGTTTCGGCCGTGGAGCCGTCACTCCACTCCGTGGTTCCGCCTTCCTGGTATTCCGAAGGCGTATAACCCAGGGTGACGTCTGTGCCCGGTTTGACCACTACCATCAGTGTGTCGTCATAACGTTTGGTCCCGACGGTGATGTTGGGGCGTATGAGCTGCACGTTGAGGTGGAATGTCGCTTTCTGCCTGCGTCCGCCTTGCCCGGTGAAGACGGCCGAGATGTCGCGGCTTGTGGTCACGTTGGGCAGGGTAAGGATTGAGCCGGTGCTGCCGTTTTCCCATTCATAGGTGCCCCATCCCATCCGGGCGTTGACTTCGAGCGTCACTTCGCTGCCGTAGAGCACGTTGGCGGATGTCGCAGCCATTCTTTTGCCATTGACGGTGAGATACGTCTCTATCGCGCTTTCCTCGCAGTCGCCTTCCACGGCCAAGGTGAACACCTGTTCGCTTTTCACGCCGTTCTCGTTCGTGTAAGTGGCGCGCCACACGCCGCTCCGGTCGGCTACCACGGTGATGTCCTTTGTGGTCTCGCCGGTGTTCCATTCCCAGTTGCCCGTGTCGGTGGTTCCTTCGGGAAGTTGCGGCTTGAACGTGACGACCGTGCCGGCGGGCAACGGTTCAGTGGATTCTACCCTGAAGGTGTTTTTCAATCCGCCCAAGTCGCTTTGTGCCACGGTTGTCCCGTTGTATTCGATGACGGGCGTGAGTTCCGTGGGTACGGATTCGGGCGCGGCGATGCCATCGCGGGTGTTCATCAGCACGGAGTAGCCCAGGTGGTCGTAACCGCCGCTGGTAGCACCCGCTCCGCCCCCGTCGATGCCCATCCTGTTGTAGGCCCATTCGGAAAATGGCATTTCCACGCCTTTGACACCTTCATAATGCCCGATGACGGTGCCCCAGTACGGACGTATGTGAGCACCCATAGCCGGTCCCGTCTGTAATTGTGATCTGTAGTCCGACCAATGAAACCCGCTGGTGGCGTAGTGGTAGTTAGTCCAAGGTAGGTTGGGGATGCTTTGGCATTGTGCCGCGAGGTATTCAATGCCTGCGGCTAGGCGGTGATCCATGTAGGAGAAGAGGTCATCGCCTTGGTTCCATCCGATGTGTGCCAGATCAACGGCCAGTCCGGCTGCCATGGCGGCATGTCCGCCATCGCGTCCGCTTTCCTGCATTTGTCCTAGTTTGCCGTATGCTCCTGTCTCAAGGTCGGATTCCACTGTGGTTACCACTAGATTGCCCAAAAACTCCGTCAGTCCGTCGTTCAGGATGGGGTCTGCCGTGCGCGGGTCTTCGAACGTGCCCACTTGGTCGTATTTGAAAAACGACATACCTTGGTTGTAGATGAACACGTCGTCGCAGAGTACACCGATGCTGATGACGGCCAGCGCGTTGCAAAGTCCCCAGTTGGACCAGTAATGTCCGGGAGCCTGCCACCACCGGCCGGCATTTTCCCATGTGCCTAGTCTTCCGCGTAGGAAGCCGATGCAGGAAGGATACCACAGGTTGAGCATCCATTGTTTGAATTCGGCGAAATCCTCCGGTGCCCAACCTTCATAGTCGCGCACGAGTTCCGCCGCGTTGGCGAACTGGTAGCCGTAAAGTCCGCTGGCGAGCGCCCAGTTGGAGTTGCCGCCGATGCCTTTGGTAGTGCGTGCCCACGCCATCAGCACGTTCACGGCATGTTGTGCATTGGCCACGGAGCCGTCTATTTTCCAACGCAACGCGTTCTGGTAGGCGATGGTGGCTCCGCGCGCTGCGTTGATGTAGTTTTCTCCTACGCCGCCGCCACGGATGATGGTTTCCACGGGAGATGTCGGACAGCCTGCCTGGGCATATTCCGCATTGACGAGCACATTGTAGGCTTGTTGCACTTTCAGATTGCCCGCAGCGAGCTGTGTGCGGATGCGTTCGAAGTCTTCTTCCGTGTGCAACGCGCCGGGATGGCGGAAGCCGCGTTCCGTGTCGTAACCCTCGATGATGCCTTGGTCGTTGAACACGAAACCGGCGGTGGCCGTCAGTGTGGTTTTTGCTGCGTTGAGGGCAGACAGTTGTTCGTCGATGGTGGATTGGTTGACCCTTCCTTCGTTGACCAGCGTTTGTGCCATGTTGATTTCGTCTTGGAAAATGGCGATGGCGGCTGCCGGATAGGACGATGCGTTTTCGGCGATGAAGTCTTCGCCCTCGCGGATGGCTTCCTGCAGGGCGGTGAAGTCGCCCACTTCGCCGTAGCGGTATTCATAGTCCAGGTCCTCGGTGGCTTGCGCCAGCGTTTGGATTTCCTCGCTGTCGAGCACTTTGTCATAGAGCCGGAAGCCATACACCAGCGTTTCACGCAGGTAATTGTCGGCCGAGAAGGGAGCACGTCCGATCCATGCGTATGGGATTGAGGACGTGAAGTTCGTGGAGTTGAGCGGCATGGCCGTGTTCGACCCTGCGCGGGTGCCGTTGAGGTAGAGGATGCCCGTCGCGCCGTCTTGCGTGTAGAGGACGTGCATCCATCTTCCCTTTTCAGACTCCCCGCCGCGTTCTATGCCCGCCTCGTTCGCATAACCTCCCGTGGAGTTGGCAAAGCGTTGCGCGTTGAGGCGGTAGGCCGAGTATTTGCCTTCGTTTGCCGTGCAGGCCGTGGAGGTGGAAAAGGCCCAAAGGAAGAATCCCGCGCCGGAGAGCGAGGCGTCTTCGTCCACGCGGTAATAGACCGACACGGTGTAGGTGTCCAGGCTCTTGAACAGATTGCCGGTTTGCTCGGTCATGTCAAGGTAACCTGAATTGCCGCCTAGGTCGAGCACGTGGTATTTCCCCATTTCCTCGACCTGTGCGCCATTGGCCAGGGTGGCTGTGATGCCTGCCGCAGCGTCCGTCACGGTCGTGCCGGACACTTGCTCAAAATCGAAGTCCAGCCGAAGCCCTTCCTCCTGTGCCTGGAGGAAGGGGTTTGTGGATGCCAACAGGCCGCAGGCCAGCAGCATCCTGAGTTTCTTTGCGTTCATTGCATTTAAAGTTGAATTAGGTTAAAGTGACTTTTTTGAATATGCGGGCTACTTGTTCCAGTAAGCTTCCAACCGGTCGGCTTCCTCCTTGGTCAAGTGGATGACAGCCCCGTGTTTGGGAGCTTGGAAATTGGTGGCTTTCATCTTGCTGTCCGGTTCCGTGAAGCGGCCGATGTTTTCGAAGTGGACGAAGTCGTTGGTTTCCACGAAGCCGAAGTTGTGCGGGTTGATGCTGAACACATCGTACATCAGCACCCATTTGTCCTCGCCGATGCGCTTCCACACGGTCGGGGCTTCGCAGGCTTTCGGCTCGAAGTCAATCCAGCGTGGGTCGTAGGCATACCCGCCGTTAATGCGGTCAGACACAGCATGCTTGATGCCGCCAGCTTCCTCATGGGCCACGTAGAACAGGTGGTATTCCATCTTACCCTTCTCCTTGTTCCACAGCGGGGTGATGTCACCGTCAATGGCCGACACGCCGTCCACGGGATACTCGAAGAGAATTTGCGGGGTGGACTCAATGCGGTTGAAGTCGTTGTTCACATACACGTAGTAGAGCCGGTTCTGCTCCTTGCCGAAACGCATGGTGTAGTAAATCATCATCCGTCCGGTGGCCGGGTCATAGACCGTCTCCGGTGCCCAGGCGCAGCCGATTTCCGCAAACTCCTTGGACAGCTTGTCGAAGCGGATGTTGGCACGCGTCCAATGGATGAGGTCGAACGATTTCATCAACACCAGCCCGCGGTTGTTGCCCCAGGCATAGAGCTTGCCGTCGCGTTCCCATTCCGTGTCACGGTAACCCTCGCGTTGCGCATAGATGTGCAGGTCGGTCATGGCCAGGTAGAATCCGCCGTCCGGGCCGCGGTAGATGTGCGGGTCGCGGATGCCCTTCTGTTCGGCGATGGTGTCGCCCGCGATGATGGGCTTGCCGTTGTTGAGCGCCGTGAAGGTGTAGCCGTCGCGGCTGATGGCGGCATGCAGGCTGTGGTCTTCGTCCTGATGGTAAACCATGAGATAGGCTGCCATATCCTTTTCTTGCGGGATGGCGTTGCGGTATTCGAAGTCGGCAAAAGTGGTCTTGCCCTTGCCTGCGGCAAGCAGCGCAGGGCGCAAGGCATAGAACCCGCCGTGGTTGTTGTGGTGCATGGCCGACACGTCTATGTCTTCGGCCAGTTGTTCCCATGTGTTCCCGTCCTTGCTGACCGAAATGGCCAGCCGGTTGGCGCGGTTGAGCAGGCGCACGTGGAAGTGGCGTTTGTAGGACGAAGGCAAGGTTTCGGCCTTTTGCCCGTCGCGGTAGAGCGTGAAGTTCTTGCCGTCGGAAGCCAGTCCGGCGAATGCCTTTTCACTATAATATAATAGGAGTCCGCCGATGGCACCGCGCCCCAGCGTGATTTCCGTTTCCACTTCATAGCTCTTGTCCATGGCGGTGACGGTGAGCAACCGTCCGTCTGCCGGAGACTGTCCTTTGCCTTCCACGGTCATGCCCTTGCTGCCGAAAGAGAGGGCTTCGGGGGCATATTCCTTCCAGAAAGTCCATTGCAGGCCAAGTTTGTCGCCCGTGAAATCGTCAGACAGTTCCATTCCGTGTTTTCCGGCATCCTGCCGGGGAAGCGGGTTACCGTCTTGTTTCAGTTTCGGCCAACCGTCCGCGCTCCATTCCACAGGGTCGATGAGCGTGGTGCGCCCCAGCGTGTGGTAGCCTTGGGCATAACCGTGATAGACAATCCACCACCGGCCTTCCGCGTCATCCACCAATGTGCCGTGTCCTTTCGACCACCAAGGCTCGCTGGCACTGTAGGTATGCACCAACGGGTTGTAGGGCGAGTTTTCCCACGGACCGGAAATGTCCTTCGACCGTGCCACCACGGCCATGTGGCTGGTGGCCGGGCCTGCCGTGCCGCCTTCAGCCGACACCATATAATAATAGCCGTCACGGAAGAACAGCTTCGGGCTTTCGAGGTACATGTCGTTTCCTTCCGTTTTCCAGCCTTTCGGCCACTGCCATCCGTCATACACTTTCTTTCTCTCCCCGGTCACTTTGAGCCCGTCGTCGCTAAGCGGCACCACATAACCCTTGTCCACGAAAAGATAGCGTTTGCCGTCCCTGCCCACGACATGCCCGGGGTCGATGCCCGTCACGTCAAGCCGCACGGGTTCGCTCCATGGCCCTTCAATGCGGTCGGCCCAAACCACGTAGTTGGCTCCTTTGGCGGGATAATAAATGTAATATTTCCCTTGGCATTTCACCAAATCCGGTGCAAATACCGACCCGCCGTCGTAGTGCGTGAGGGCTCGCGTCACCGGCTGCCAGTTTGCCAAGTCATCGGAATGCCATATCAACAGCCCGGGATAATAGTAGAAAGAAGAATGCGTCATGTAAAAGTCATCCCCCTCGCGGAGAATGCTGGGATCGGGGTAGTCACCGGCCAGCAGGACGCGTGGCGTGGTTTGCGCATGGAGTCCGGCAAAGCCCATACAGAGCATCATGACAAAACCGGAAAGCAATTTGTTCCTAAAAAGATGTTTCATGTAAGTGAAGATAAAAAAATAAACGTATAGCCTAAGCTCACAAATTCATTAATATAACGAACAGGCCACGGAAAAAACGCATACTCTCTCATTCTTTTAAACCACTTTAACAAAACATGCAGAACGAGAAGTGGTTGCCCCCCAGCCAGCAACCCAATCAAAATGCCAGCACGGCGGGCAAAATCCTTATTGGTCTCCCTCCAGATTTTCTATTGAGGCGGTGTGAAATCCCCCAAGCCAGAAATAAAATTGTTTTTGTGCGAGAAAAAAGTATAGCCTGCGCCTTTTGAAATATAAACGACACAGGCGAACAAAGAATCTGAGCGGGAAAAGAAAGTTTTCCAGCCAAGTTCCGTGCTTTTGGGAGAGGAAGTCTGTATTTATTGCAAATATTCAGGAACATCCCGCATTCTTGGGGATTTAACACCATCTGGAAAAACGAATTGGGGGAATTGAGTGATACGGAGTTCCTGCTTTTACAAACTTCTGAATGTCGGCAGTCGAAGCTGGCAGGAATGAACTGTCCCGCCTCGCAGGGGGACGAGTCCCGAAGGGGCGGAGGGGGTCTCACACCCACGGGGGCGTAACGACCCTTCTGTTCGCCGTGCGGCGGCCATAATGCCCTTTTGTTTCCCTTGCGGCGGCCATCATGGCCGTTTTGTTCCCCCCTTGCGGAATGACAGGGTGGGAAACCCCTCCGGATCTTCGAGCCACCTCCCCTGCAAGGCGGAGGAGTTTTGCTCCGCACGGGCAAGTGACGGGAAGCAGGGCATTTGATTACAAATGAATATTCGTCAGTTGTTAAATCCCCAAGATTAGGAACAGTTCCCATTATCCGGATTTCGACGCGATGCCCCCTGCACAATCCTTCCATTGACAAAATGAACACATTCGGGTGCGCGTTGACAATTTGCTCATTTTTGCCTCCTGAGATTCGCGTATCCGGCCGCCGGGCCAGGACGGCGCGGAAAGAACGCAGCCACACGCGCCATGCGGAAATCAAAATGTCGCGGAATCCCCTCCAGGCCTGCCCTTTTGACGGAACGCGGGACACTCCCGGCGCAGAAGCCCGGCTGGCGGGAAAGCCCGTCGGAGGATTCCGCCGACAAAATGACACGGGAAACGTGTCCGGAAAAAAGTTCCAACGGGAAGGAAAAACGCCCCCGGAGCCGCCGCGAAAACGTTTCCGTACCGGGATTTTTTCGTCCGGGCCCCGAAAATAAAAATCCAAGCCCCGAAAAAAGAATTCCGGGGCTCGGAATTTCGCGTTCCGGCCCCGAAATTTCTCGTCTGACCGTCCAAAAAGTAAATGTCTCTGACAAAACCTTGCACAGAAGCCCCGCTTTGTGCAAAAAAATCGCGCAAAAATCTGCTATTTGGGCCGGATTGCGCAAAAGTCGCGTCACGAAAATCAGCCAAAACGGAACAATTTGTCTGTTTTTACAGGCATTTCATGACATCCTGATTTTTATAGAAGGTGCGGCATTCCTGCCGCACAATCGCAAGATAGGCCACTGACATACGAATAGTGCGGATATGTGCAGCAAGAATGCTGCACCTCCTATCCGATAAATTGTCATTTGGGAATACACAAATTTATTCCGCGCCCACCTCGCAGGGGGAGTTTTTTTCTCCGCATGGGCAAATGACGGAAAGCAGAGCATTTGATTACAAACGAATATTCGTCAGTTATTAAATCCACAAGATTAGGAACAGTTCCGATTTCTACTGTTCCCAGAAACTTTTTTCGGATTGAAAAACACCATCCGGATATACGGCAAAGGCATGAAACCGCACGCAATCGCGTACAGTTCCATGCCTTTGTTTTTCATGTCTCCGCCTTTAAGCAGGAACGATATTCGACGTGGAAGGTTGCTCTCCCAGATGTTCTTTCAGGAATGCCTTGATTTGATCAATCAGACGCATGCAACCATCGTTCACCTCTTCGTCCTCCGTGGGATAATCGAAGTTTCCAAACGCACGCCCCGTCCATTGTTCTTTCTTAGCCTTGCAATAATCCAAAAACAAATGAATCTTGTTCCAACTACTGTAATCCAAGAAACGAGTCAGCAAGTTGCGCTGTTTCCCCTCCATCACAACGATGAAATCCGCATCCTGCAACAAATTACCTACCTTTTCCGGCCCGCTGTTCTCTGCGGGTGTGTCTTCCTTGGGAGTTACCCCCCACACTGCCATATCGGCGGTTTCCACTTCAATGCCTGAAACGTCTGCCTCTTGCAGTTTTTTCTTGAATAGATGTTCTGCAAAAGGTAATCTACAGGCGCACCCGGATCCAATAAATAGAATTTTCATAGCGCTACTCAGATTAAGTTAAACAATCAGGTTTCCCTCAGACGCCCACGCCCTCGTTCTGCCCGTTCAACACCTCACGCGCCAAATATAAAATTTAAAATTGGAAGAAGCAAGAAAACTGTCTTAAAAATACAATATGATTAACATTTATTATACAAAAAACGGCAGTTATAAAGGAAAAACGGGCTTCAAGCTATAAGGTGTAAGATGGCTCGTGCGGATTTTCCATTCCTGCGGATAGAGATTATTGGCCCGGCCACCCACGTTTTTCACGAACCCCAAAGGAAGTCCGCCGTAAATGAGCAGCACATATCCCCGTGGAGTTGCTGAAGGCAAAGTGAGCGACTCCTTGCGCAGATAGGCCACCGCCACGTCATAGCTCACTTCCACTGCGGGAAACGCGGAAACATCCAACACAGAAGACATGGCCAACGCATGCAAGGGCATCCAGTCCCTCCCTTTCAGCTCCGCCACGGCAATGCCCGCATGAATCACTTTGACCGCGCGGCACAAGCCATCCAACTGACGGGAAAACGCCGACCGGAAAGCCGTCAACCGTTGCCCTTCGACCCGGAAATCAAAAGTTGCGGACTGGAGCAGCCATGGACGGCAGGCATCCCCTGAGACCGATGCCGATGACGCGTTCGCCTTGCCCTTCGCCTTCTTCGGGCCAACCATCTGCGCCGCCCCGGCAACCGTCAAGCCGCCCTCGTCCGGCAACGATTTGCGCAGGATGGCCAAGAAAAAACCTTCCCCCCGCACGAAACCAGGCAAGAAATGGCACACGGGCAACGCATCCGCGCATCCGCGCAAGTCGCCTTCCACATGCCATTCCGCAGGCACGTCCAACGGCAAGACCTCCGCCCCAAGCTCGGCGGCAATCCAAGCCACATTCCCTTCGTCCTCCAATGGATTGAACGTGCAAGTGCTATACACCAACAAGCCACCCGGCTTCAGGGCAGGCCATGCCTCGCGCAAGATGTCACGCTGACGGTCGCGACACATCACCACATTGGCCATTGACCAACCGGAAACCGCCTCTTCCTCCTTACGGAACATCCCTTCGCCAGAACAGGGCACGTCCGTGACCATCACATCGAAAAAACCGGGCAGACGCCCGAAATCGGAAGGATAGCTATTGGTCACCACCACATCGGGATGCCCCCACTTCACCATGTTCTCGACCAACACTTGGGCGCGCGCCCGTACAGGTTCATTGGACACCAAAAGGCTGCCTTCGGGCAAAAGGGCACGAATATGGGTGGACTTCCCGCCCGGCGCCGCACACAAGTCAAGCGCGACGACAGGCGAGGTCACATGACGCTGCATAACCGCTCCCAAAAACATGGATGACGCCTCCTGCACATAATATGCTCCGGCATGGAACAACGGGTCGGCAGTGAACATCGGGCGGCTTTTCAGGTAACACCCTTCATCCGGCGCCCAAGCCACCGGCCCGTCGCCACCCTCCAGCGCGCCGGCCGCCAAACCCGCCCTCTCCGACTTGAACGGATTCAGCCGTATGCTGACAGACGGCTCTTCCTGCAAAGCGACGGCCAACCGCCCATAGCGTGTCTCCCCCAGCCACAAACGTGCCTGCGCCTCAAACTCTTGTGGTAATTCCATGCTATTCCCTGTTTGACAGGATAAAAGTAAGCAAAAAAAACGAGCCGGCCAACTAATCCGCCATTTATGCCACGCCATCGGGGAAAAAAAGGTATCTTTGCAAAAAAGAAATCAAACAAACCGCAGAACATGCCACACCCCATCTTCTTGCCCCGGAAATTCCTCTTCGAATGGTTATGCATTTTCCTGGCCGCCTGCTGCATGACGGGAGAACTTCACGCACAGAGTGGCATCACGGTCTATTCCGACACCGTATCCGTATTGGAAGACGCAACCACAGACAGCACATGGACTGCCCCGTCACCGGCCTTACCGGCAAACTTCCCCTTGAATGACCTCTTCGGCAACGATGGGTTTTCGGATTTTTTCTCGGGAATCATGGGATTCATGGGACTCACGGGCATCATGCTCATCTTGGTTGCCATCTTCTTTTCCTTCTTGCCACTGCTGGCCATCGGACTCATTATCTATCTGATAATCCGTTCGAACCGCGAGAAACGGCAACGCATTGACAGGGAAGCCTATGACCCGGAGCGCAAAATAGTGGACGAAGACGTGAAAAACCGCCTGCTCAAACAATCGGCCATCCGACATGCGTGCTGGGGCACAGGCATCATCATCACCGAATGGATTATCGGACTGACAAGCTGGCTGCACGTCATCGGAGTGGTCCTGCTCTGCATTGCCGCCGGAGACTGGCTGAACTCACGTATCGGAAAAAGAAAACAATAACCACAAACCCAAATTGCATGAAACAATATCTCAACCTACTGCAAAGAATCCTGAACGAGGGCGTGGAGAAAAGCGACCGCACAGGCACGGGCACCATCAGCGTGTTTGGCCACCAGATGCGTTTCAACCTGGAAGAAGGATTCCCCCTGCTCACAACCAAAAAACTGCACCTGAAGTCTATCATCTACGAGCTACTGTGGTTCCTGAAAGGAGACACGAACGTGAAATACCTGCAGGAACATGGTGTGAGGATATGGAACGAATGGGCGGATGCGGACGGCAACCTAGGTCATATCTATGGCTACCAATGGCGGTCCTGGCCAGACTACAAGGGTGGTTTCATCGACCAGATACAGGACGCGGTGGATGCCATCAAGCATAACCCCGACTCGCGCCGCATCATCGTCAGCGCATGGAACGTGGGCGACCTGGACAATATGAACCTCCCCCCCTGCCACGCCTTTTTCCAATTTTACGTGGCCAACGGAAGGTTGAGCCTGCAACTCTACCAACGCAGCGCGGACTGCTTCCTTGGTGTGCCGTTCAACATAGCCTCTTACGCATTGCTGCTCATGATGATGGCACAAGCCACTGGACTGAAAGCCGGTGATTTCGTCCACACGCTGGGAGACACGCACATCTATAAAAACCACCTGGAACAAGTCAGGCTGCAACTCACACGCGAACCGCGCCCCTTGCCCCAAATGCGCCTCAATCCTGACGTAAAAGACATTTTCGGCTTCAACTATGAAGACTTCACCTTGGAGAATTACAACCCTTGGCCGCACATCGCCGGACAGGTTTCCGTATAAACTCAACGCATCCAGACCATGATTTCCATCATCGTGGCCGTAGCCCGAAACAATGCCATCGGATACGGCAACCAGTTGCTCTATTGGCTACCCGACGACTTGAAACGCTTCAAGGCCCTCACCACGGGACACACCATCATCATGGGGCGCAAGACATTTGAATCACTGCCCAAAGGGGCATTGCCCAACCGACGCAACATCATCCTCACCCGCAACCCGGACTTCCGGGCCGCCGGCGCGGAAGTGTTCCGGAGCTTGGCCGACGCACTGGCGCAATGCCAACCGGAAGAAGAAGTTTTCATCATCGGAGGCGAAAGTGTGTATAAAGAAGCCATCGGGCTTGCTTCAAGACTCTACGTCACAACCATTGAAGACACTCCGGCACAAGCCGATGCCTTCTTTCCCGAAATAGACTCCGCCAAATGGGAACTCATACAAAGCATCCCGCACGAAGCGGATGCCAAGCACGAACATGGCTTTCAATTCAACGACTACATCAAAAAAGGAGGGGAATAAGCCCTCCTTTTAACTTATGAATCTCAAACTCAAATATGCTTTCCAAGAACTGATTTCCACAAAAGCTTTTCCACGCCTGATGTATTGTTTTCGTGTGTGCCTTGAATGATTCGGTTGGTTTGAATAAGTTCCCGTGCTTCGTCAGATAAGCCCGCCATCGCCCCCTCACGGGAGCAAAACGGTCTTGATGACTCTTCCCGAATCATCGCACGACAAATTCAAACCCGTTTCTAAACTTTCACTCCGCACCCCCCGGTTCATCTTCAGCCGGTTGCACGTCATCCTCAACTGGCAAATCCAAGTTAATAGACGTGCGGATTTTCTTGCCTGCCAATTTGGGTATCGGCATCTGACGGTTGATGGCCTCATGGAAAGAAATGATAGTCTCCGAACGCTGCAAGCCCAAAGGCTGCAACTTGTCATGGATAATACTCAACATGTGGTGGTTGTTTTGCGCATATATCTTGATGAACATGTCATAATCGCCCGTAGTGTAATGGCATTCCACCACTTCAGGTATTTCACGCAACTTCTCCACTACTTTGTCGAAATCGGAAGGGTCTTTCAAAAAAAGCCCCACGAAAGCACAAGTATCATAACCTATTTTCTCAGGGTCGAGCACATAATGCGACCCTTTCAACACGCCCAAACGTGTCAGCTTCTGTATGCGTTGGTGAATAGCCGCACCAGAAACATGACAGACACGCGCCACCTCCAGGAAAGGGATGCGGGCATTGTCCGCAATCATCTTCAAGATTTGCTCGTCAAGAGCATCCAAATTTGCAATAGCCATAGTTCTCTTATTGTTTATTGCAAATATAGCGAAAAAGTTTATGCATTAAAAGAGTTGAACAACAAAAAAACGGCATTCTCTTAAAAAGAATGCCGCTTTCCTATGTTCAAATCACATTAATTGCGCTTTGTTGCAGAATAATTAATCTTCAAGGCCCACGACTTACGCAGAACTTGTTTGATGTCGGTCACGATACCCATCTGGGTATTCTGGTCAACCTTCAAAGAAACAACCTGCGCCGTCTGATCCATCATGTGTGTGCGTTCCTCAGCTATGAAATCCATCACTTCGGCCGGTTCCGCAAACCTATCATTCAATTGGATACGGGTAGCCGAACCCATTGCTGAACGATACTGCTGCGTCGGCGGTCCCACATAGATGTAAGACACTGCGGACTTCTTTTCCAACTTCTCCAATTCCGTACCCGCCGGAATGGTGAACCTAACCTTCAACTCCACTTCACGCATGGTCACCACAATCATGAAGAAGAACAAGATAGAGAAAATCAAGTCAGGCAATGAAGAAGTATTCAACTCCGGCATCTCCCTCTCGCGCTTATTAAATCTTCCCATTATTTATCTCCTCCATAGTTTTTAGGTTCGGCCTCGGAAATCTTCTGAGGATAATATTCACGGATGGCCACCTGCTGCTCGTCAGAAAGCGCAGCGTATGGACGCCCGAAACGTTCTTTACTCAAATCGTCACGCAATTCATTGTATGCCCTTACCAACTCGTTCTGCACTTGGAAATACACATTGTACTTCGTACCACGGTCGGTCTGCACCGAAATCACGTGTTTGTCCGTCACGTTGCAATTTCCCAATAAAGGAATATTCTTGGTGTGCTTCTCTGGCAATGTCGCAGAGTTAGCTTCGTTTTTGATGAACTCTTTCGCTCGGTCGCATAATTGGTCAAGCTCAATGAGGTCACCTCCACACATCAAATCACCGGCTGCATTCACACGCACTTCCAACAAATTCCTTTCCTTGATGTCAATCTGCGCATCCTGCTGTTCGTTTTCAGGGGGTGCCGGCAGACGTCTTGCCAAACCCTTGTCGGAGTCCATTGACGTGGTCACCAAGAAGAAGATGAGCAAGATGAAAGAAATGTCGGCTGTGGAGCTGGCATTAATTCCAGGGACTTTTCTTTTTCCTTTTGCCATTATCAGCTCTCTTTTTAAAAGATTCTTTTCTATTTCCTCTTCTTAAATACGCCCGTCATGTTCACAACCATTGCCAAGGCCGTTGCGCTCAACAGGATATAAGTAGAAACAAGGAACATGTCCGTCACCGTTACCAAATATCCCGGCGTCACGTTACCGTCAGCCGCCACGAAATCCGGTTCGTTCAAGTTACAAACCAATCCGATGACCAAAGAGAGGAACATGAAGATGAAGGAGAATGCCATAATCTTGCCGCCGGGGACACCGCTCACGTTCTCCCCCTTCGAGCTCATAGACACCTTGATACTCTTCACGACACTCCAAATGGCCAACAAGAAGGTCACAAAAAACATGCCGTACATCAGCCACATCAGCCCTTCCGTGCAATAGGGGGCGTTCAGGCCGTTTTCTTCGTTATCATACCTGTACCCGAAGAATGCCGCAAACACGAGAATGATAAGTGCAAAGCAGGCATACAGCACATAGTATGACACCATATATTTCTTTGCTGCCATGGGTCAATCTTTATTTTTTGAGGTTATACTTCATGCACATGTCCAGCAAGGAAATCGTAGCTTCCTCCATGTTGGCTGTGATAGATTCAATCTTAGAAAGGATGTAGTTATAGAATGTCTGGAGAATCAGGGCCACGATGATACCGAAAATCGTCGTAATCAAGGCCACCTTCATACCGCCGGCCACGATGGTCGGAGAGATATCACCTGCAGCCTGGATGTCATCGAAGGCCATCACCATACCAATCACAGTACCCAAGAACCCGAGTGACGGAGCCATCGCGATGAACAGCGTAATCCAAGAGCAACCCTGTTCCAAATAGCTAGCCTGTACGCTACCGTATGCAGTTACAGAACGTTCAACTTCACCGACACCGTCATTGAAACGCATCAAGCCTTGGTAGCAGATGGAAGCGATAGGACCGCGAGTGTTGCGGCACAGCGTCTTGGCACCTTCCAAGTCGCCAGCGTTCAACTTCTCCTCAATGTCGGCCATCAACTTCTTGGAATCAATTTCAGCCAAGCTCAGATAAATGATACGTTCGATGCAGAAAGCCAAACCAAAGACCAAGGCAATGGCAACCAGCGACATGAAGCCTGCGTCACCTTCAATGAACTTTGTCTTTAAAGCCTTGTGAATGCTTTCTTCTTCTATCGGGGCAACAGCCTCGGCAGCCTCAGTGGTTTCCTCAGCAGTCGCTTCCACGGCAGCAGTGTCCACAGCTGCGCTGTCCACTACCGTAGCGGCGGAATCAGTAACCGTGGCGGCAGAATCTTCTTGTGCCATCATCGACTGGGTAGCGCCAAACGCAAATACTCCCAACATCGCAATAACTGCAAATAACTTTTTCATTGTGTGTCTAATTTTTAAGATTAATATTAATTCATTATTATTTTCCTTAGTAATTTGCGGAGAGAGGGGGATTCGAACCCCCGATACGCTTTTGACGTATACACGCTTTCCAGGCGTGCCTCTTCAGCCACTCGAGCATCTCTCCATTTCCTACAAAGAACGCACACAAAACACGGCAAAACGGCTTGCTCGCGTTTTCAGCTACAAAAATATCCTTTTTTTTTTGTACTACCACCATAGAATGCTAAAAAAGTTTGCTTTTATGGGGAAAAAAAAGAAATTTAACGCATAAAACCCGTCATTCGCGCGCCAGGGGGAAAGTTTTCAATGCATTTTCCGCCGTTTGCTCTGCCACGGCCTCCGCAGGCAATCCATAAATCTCGGACAACACACCTATTATATTATATAGGTAAGCACTCTCGTTGCGTTTCCCACGGAACGGGGTCGGAGCCAAATATGGGGCATCGGTTTCCACCACGACCCGTTCGAGCGGTACACACCGCAACACATCGGGCAAAGCGGACTTCTTAAATGTCACTATCCCGTTGATGCCCAACATGAAACCGTCAAACTCCAACAATTCGCGCGCTTCCTCCACCGTGCCGCCGAAACAATGAAACACGCCCGTCAGCCCCTTGGAACGATAAGGAGAAAGCAAGCCCATCAGTTCATCTTGCGCCGAACGGGAATGAATCATCAACGGAAGATGCCAGGCCACGGCCCATTCCACCTGGCGGACAAAAGCGTCTTTCTGCGCCTGTTCATAAGTCCGGTCCCAATAAAAATCCAGTCCCACTTCGCCGATGCCAATGAAAGCAGCACAATCCCGCTTTGCTTCCATCCTGTCAAGGACCGCCGCATAGTCCGCCCTCACTTCTGTAGGATGCAGGCCGCACATGGGATAAAAGAAGCCCTTCCCTTCAGCGGACAGCCGCAACATTTCCGGCCATGATGCCTCATCGATATTCGGCAGGAATATTTTCTCCACGCCGTTCCCTTTTGCCCGTGACACCACGTCGGCGATGTCTTCCCGGAAAACCTCATCATAGAGATGAGCGTGCGTGTCAATGATTCTCATCCCGTCTCCCCTCAAGACTTACGCCCCAAAAGGCCCAATGCCATTTCCCACAGGGGTGCCTTCCGTTCTTCCGGCAAATCCAATATCCCCAGTACATCGCGCGCTTCGTCGAAATAATGACGGATTTTTCGGTCACACAACTCGCGTATGCCGATTTTATCATACAAAGCCGTCACGGCTTTGATTTTCTCCTCTGGCACATACGTGCCTTCGGGTTTCCCAATCCACTCCCGCAAGGATTCCCGGTCGTCCCCCCCGGCCAAGCGGAACGCGTTAATCAGCATATAGGTTTTCTTGTTGCAAAGGATGTCTCCACCCACTTTCTTGCCAAAAACCACAGGATCCCCATACACATCCAGGTAATCGTCCTGCAATTGGAATGCCAAACCGAGATTCTCCCCGAAACGGTAAAGCAGCTCCGCATCTTGCCGGGGCGCATCGGCCAGCAAGGCACCGATTTTCAACGCGCAAGCCAGCAACACGGAAGTCTTCAGGCGAATCATTTCAATATATTCCTCTTCCGACACATCCTCGCGCATTTCAAAATCAATGTCGTATTGCTGTCCTTCGCCGATTTCAAGCGCGGTTTCGGTAAACAACCGCAGCACATCGCCCAGTTTCCCGGACGGACAATCCTGCGCCATATAGCGATAGGCCATCACCAACATGGAATCGCCGCTAAGAATGGCCGCATTGTCGTTCCACTTCTTATGCACCGTAGGCATGCCACGACGCATGTCGGCCCGGTCCATCAAATCATCGTGCAGCAGGGTGTAATTATGGTAAATCTCTATGCCCAAAGCCTGGGAATAGATGGACTCCACGTCTTCCCGGTACAAGTTATAGCCCATCAGCATCAGTACCGGTCTGATCCGTTTCCCCCCCATTGACAGCACATAGCGTATCGGGGCATACAAATCCGCAGGTTTGCGTTCGAAAGGCATCCGGACAATCTCGCCGTTCACCTGTTCCAAAAGTTCTTTCCAGCTATACATAAGTCATTCATCAAAAAAAGAGGCTGCCCGTGAGCAACCTCTCCATATTTCCTATTATTGTAATCTGAACATTACCGGTAATGAGAATTTCACACGCACGGGTTTTCCTCTTTGCTTGCCCGGACTCCAACGCGGCATCATCTTCAACACGCGCTCGGCTTCCTTTGACAATGCGGGATCCGGGCTACGAAGAATCTTAATGTCCACGATAGACCCGTCGCGGTTCACCACGAACTGGCAATACACACGGCCTTGGATACCTTGCTCCACGCAAATAGGCGGATACTTGATATTATCGGCCAACCATTTCATACAAGCTTCTTCGCCACCGGGGAATCGTGGATTCTCTTCTACGATATCGTAAATCTGGTTTTCATCCACTTCTTCCACTACCGGGCCGATTGGACCGGATGCCACAGGAGTACCTGTACCCGTACCCGGCACCGTCACGATGGCCTGGTTGACTTCCTCTGAGGTCTGGATTTCCTCTTCGGCCAACTCGGTCTCATTGTCCACCACATTCAGGATTTCCGCCACTTTCGGGGCAGCCGCAGGAGGCGGAGCCGCCACTTCCTGTTGCCGCGTCACGGGAATCATGTCTTCTTCCACGGAAGCGACAAACACGGGTGACGTGTCTTCCACAATCTTTTTGTCGCGTTGCGTCCATTCGAAAGCCACGAACATGGCAGCAAACACCAACACAAAGCCTATCAACAGGCTGGTGCTCCGCTGGCCTTCGAGATCCGCACTTAGTGATTTTTTAATTTCCATACTATAATTAGATTTTATGTATTCTTCATTACGGGACAAAAGTAGCACATTTTTTTTATATCTCATACGCTTTGCCGCTTTTTTTTTCCATTTGCACATTTTTTTGCGCACCGCACCCTAAAACGCACATTCCCGCGTTATAAGAATTGTACACGCCGCGCGAGGATTTTCGCACGGATGCAACCGGAATCCCGAAAAATAAGTATCTTTGACGTCAAAATCCGCAATGATGAAAAAAATCCCATCGGCCTTGTGCCTCCTATTGGCCGCCACAGTGCATGCCCAGGAGAGCAACACGGTGTTCAACTTCCTGGAACTTCCCGTTTCCGCCCACGCCACGGCTTTGGGAGGCAGCAACATATCGCTCATCGCGGACGACGCCTCGCTCATCTTTGCCAACCCGGCACTGCTTAGCTCCGTAAGTGACAAATCGCTCAGCCTTAACTTTATGACCTACCTCCAGGGGTGCAACGTGGGAAGCGCGGCTTTCGCTATGTTGGCCGGAGAAAGAGGCACTTGGGGCGTGACCGCCCAATATGCCAACTACGGGAAAATGGACGAAATCACGGCGGACAACGTCACAATCGGTTCTTTCACGGCCATGGACATGGCCCTAAGCGGAATGTACGCCTACAACCTGAGCGACCATTGGGCGGGAGGTGCCACGGGCAAATTCATCTATTCGCGCTATGCCGACTACACGTCCGTCGCCTTGGCCGTGGACTTGGGACTGAACTATTACAACGGGGACAACGACTTCTCGTTCTCCGTCGTGGCCAGGAACATGGGGGGGCAGGTGAAAGCCTTTGGCGACCATCATGAGAAACTGCCCTTTTCCCTGCAAGCCGGATTCACCAAACGGCTAGCGCATGCCCCGTTCCGGGTTTCCGTCACCACCATCGACCTGACCCGCTGGGACAAAGAGGATTATTACGTCCCCGGCGAAGAAATCTCCACCGGGCAGTTGCTCCTGAACCATCTGGCCATCGGCGTGGATTTCCTCCCCACGGACTACCTGTACTTCTCGCTTGGATACAATTTCCGGAAAGCCAACGAGATGAAAGCCGCCGGTTCTTCGCATGCCGCAGGGCTATGTGCCGGAGGCGGCTTGTCCTTACGGCGTTTCAGTTTCGGGCTGGCCTACGCGCAATACCACCTGTCCGCCCCCTCGCTCGTGTTCAACGCGGCCTACCGCATGTAGCCCTATCCTACAAACACTAATTACACCTTATTTATAATAGATACACGTTTCATGAAAAAAATCATCATTGCCATAGACGGCTTCTCGTCTTGCGGGAAAAGCACGATGGCCAAAGACCTGGCCCGCGAAATCGGCTACATCTATATTGACAGCGGTGCCATGTACCGCGCAGTCACCCTCTATTGCCTCAAACACGGGTTGTTCCAAGACGACACATTAAACACGGAACGCCTGAAAGCGGAATTACCGGATTTGGACATCGCCTTCAAACTTAACCATGAGACAGGCCGGCCACAAACTTACCTGAACGGAGAACTAGTGGAAAACGACATCCGCACTTTGGCCGTGTCCGCCAAAGTCAGCATCGTAGCCGCATTGGGGTTCGTGCGAGAAGCCATGGTACGCCTCCAGCAACAGATGGGCCGTGAAAAAGGCATCGTCATGGACGGGCGCGACATCGGCACCATGGTGTTCCCCGATGCCGAACTCAAAATATTCGTCACGGCCTCGCCCGAAATCCGCGCCCGCCGACGTTTCGACGAGCTGCAAGCGAAAGGTGAACCGGGAAGTTATGAAGAAATCCTGCACAACGTAGAAGAACGCGACCGCATTGACACGAACAGGGCTGTAAGCCCCCTCAGAAAAGCAGACGACGCCATAGAACTGGACAACAGCCACCTGACCATACAGGAACAAAAGGAATGGTTGCTGGCCCGGTTTCGCGAAGCGACGGGAACTGTCTGAAAAAAACATCCAACCGATTTCCAAACATGAAAATTGAAATAGACCAAGGGTCGGGTTTCTGCTTTGGCGTGACCCGCGCCATCAACAAGGCCGAAGAAGAACTGAAGCAAGGCACCACGCTCTATTGCCTGGGCGACATCGTACACAATGGCAAGGAGTGCGACCGCTTGAAACGCCTCGGGCTGGCCACCATCGACCATGACGCTTTCGCCCAGCTCCACCATGCCAAAGTGCTGCTGCGCGCCCACGGCGAACCACCCGCCACCTACCGACAAGCCCGCGCAAACGGCATTGACATCATCGATGCCACCTGCCCCGTGGTGCTCCACCTGCAGGAACGCATCAAAAAGGAATTTCAAGAAGGCGGGACGACAGGTCGCCAAATCGTCATCTTCGGCAAAAACGGGCATGCGGAAGTACTTGGACTTGTCGGACAAACTGATGGCACGGCCATCGTCATCGAATCGCCCGAAGAAGTGTCCAAACTAGACTTCAACAAAGACATCTGCCTCTACTCGCAAACCACAAAACCGTTGGATGACTTCCGCAAAATTGTGGAATACATCCAAGCACACATCTCTCCGACAGCCACTTTCCGCTACTACGATACCATCTGCCGGCAAGTTGCCAACCGCATGCCGCACATCCGCGACTTCGCCGCCCGCCACGACGTGGTGCTCTTCGTGTGCGGGAAAAAAAGCTCCAACGGACGGGTGCTCTATGACGAATGTAGGAACGTGAACCCACGTTCCTACATGGTGGACGCAGCCAACGAAATCAACCCTGAATGGCTAAAAGACTGCTGGTCGGTGGGCATCTGCGGTGCCACTTCCACACCCAAATGGCTGATGGAAGAATGCGCGGCAGCCATCAACGGCATGGAAGCATGATATAAAAGCACTTTCCAAACAAGACACTCACTGTTCTTTTCCCTCGCGCACCGAATCAAAATAAGCATCCAGCAACTGTTTGGCAGCCACGAAAGACGTCTGCCGCCCCGAAAGCACCATGTTTTCGGCTTCGGCCAGACTTGCCACGATTTCGGGATTTTGAAAGAAGCTGTTGCGCAACTGCTCGTCGATGGTTTCATACATCCAGTATTTGGCCTGCTCGTTGCGCCGGTGTTCGAAAAACCCGTTGCCTTTCACGAATGCGATGTATTCCTCCACCATGTCCCAAATCTCCTTTACGCCAAGGTTGTAGAAGCCGGAATAGGTCAGCACTTTCGGCAACCATCCACTTTCTGGGGCAGGGAAGAGATGGAGCGCGTTGCGGAACTGCGTGGCCGCCAGCTGGCATTTGTCCACGTTGTTGCCGTCGCATTTATTGATGACAATACCGTCCGCCATTTCCATGATGCCGCGCTTGATGCCCTGCAACTCGTCGCCCGTGCCGGCCAACTGGATGAGCAGGAAAAAGTCCACCATGGAATGGCAGGCCGTCTCGCTCTGTCCCACGCCCACGGTCTCCACGAATATCTTGTCGAAGCCTGCCGCCTCGCAAAGGATGATGGTCTCGCGCGTCTTACGTGCCACACCACCCAAGGAACCGGCCGACGGACTGGGGCGTATGAACGAATCGGGATGCACGGCAAGTTTCTCCATGCGCGTCTTGTCGCCCAAGATGCTGCCCTTGCTACGCTCGCTGCTGGGGTCAATGGCCAGCACGGCCAACTTGCCGCCATAGCGTTCGAGCACATGGATGCCGAACACGTCGATGCTCGTGCTCTTCCCCGCGCCCGGCACCCCACTGATGCCGACCCGCACGGAACGCCCCGAATGGGGCAGGCACTTCTCTATGACTTCCTGCGCCACGGCCTGATGCGCAGGATTAGTACTCTCCACCAACGTCACGGCGCGTCCCAGCACCGTGACGTCTCCTTTCAGGATTCCCTCCACATAATCCGCAGCCGACAATTCGCGATGATGATAACGCCCGCGCTTCAGGTAAGGATTCACAATCGAAGGCTGCGCCACACCGCTGTTCACGGTCAGGCCTTTATATGCCTTATCATTCTCTACATGTTCCATAACTTCCCATTTTTATTCACGGCTTCACTTTCACGGTAAGAATCTCCTTGGAATATGCCGGGTCATTCGTAATGAGCAACACACGCGGACGGCTTTTCGCCTTCTTCAGGTATTTGGCCAACACGGTCACTTTCAGCTTTGCCGTCTCCCCCGGCCCGATATTGCGGTCGCTCAGCTCCACGGCCAAAGCCTTGCTGAACACCTGCAAAGCCCTGATTTCCAAATTGCGTTTGCCGGTGTTCTGAATCGTGAGCGTTGCCGACTTTTTCCGTTTGCGTCCCATCGTGCCCAAGTCCACACTGTCTGCCGACAAGACCATACAAGGCGCCTGTTCGCGCTCCTGCGCGGAAAGTGAAGAGAAATCGGGCAGCAACACGGCAGACACCACTATCTCATTCTCTTCCGACACCTTGTCGCCCATCTCGCGCGCCAGATAAATGGAAGCCTGCGTCAGCCCCATCTGGCGCAATTTCTCGCTATCCAGCGTCAACATGATTTTCCCCATCCGGCCTCCGGCCAACACTTCGGGATAATACTCCGCTGAAAGATAAGGAGGCAGGTGCATCAAATAAGGCTTGTACCCCTTTCGCCCCGTGTTGACAATCTGCAATTCGGCCATGGGACGGTCTCCTTTGTTCACATCGTCAAACTCAATATTGTTCACGTTCAACCGGACATTCCCCAAATCCACAGGGAAAGAGCCGGAATAATCCGACAACTTGGACACCACGCGCCCTTGGATATGCAAATAAACCGGTTCGTCCGAAGCGTTGGTATAGACCTCGAAATCTTTTTGGAACACCCCGAGCATCTTGGCGTCATAAACAGCCGTAATAACGCCCTCCGAACCGGGAGCAATCAGTTCGCGCGTCCAATCCACAGCCGTACAGCCGCAGGACGGAATCACTTCCTTGATGCTCATCGGCTCATTCCCGGCATTACGCAGGGTAAAGCTCACCTTGGAAGGCAACTGATATAATATCTCCCCCATATTGGCCACGTCGCGTTCCACAGCCAATTTAGGTTGCGCTTGCGCAAGCCCGCAACAAACGCAGGCGCAAGCGCACAACATGATTTTTCTTACTGACATTTTCATATTTCCGTTTCAGCCTTCAAAGATAGTGCAAACCAAGTGCAATACAAAACAAACGCGTTTGTTTTTATTGCCAATGCGGTGCTTATCTTATGTTAGAAACTGTTTTGTATCTCCACAAAAAGTTTTCCCCGCTTGATGTACTGTCTTCGTGTGTGCCTCGGGCAATAAACTCAAAACCGTTTCTCAAAAGTGCGCAAAGCTGCTTCCATGCGCCGCACCAAGTCCCGCTTTTCCGTGCGTGGGGAATAGACAAAACCTTCCGTCACCCACATCCTTCCGTGTGCGGAATCAGGATAAGCCAACGACACGAACGGGCCGCCGATGCCTCCCTTGTGCATTTCCCACAGCCCGCGCATCTCACACACCATGCGCCCGTCTTCCAACCTCACCATGCGCGTTTCCACCAACGTGTCGTTTCCCTCGACCACAGTGGCCATCCATTGCCCGGGCGTACTGCCCGGGATATTCCGCTTCATGGCCGAATCGCGCAAAGCCACCCAGCGGCCCCCGAACAGTTCCCGGCTGCCGGTCAATGGAATGGTGTAGCACACGTAGTTCATGTCTTTCTCCACACGGTCGGTGGAGGCCCAAAGGAAATTCTCCCCTTTCTTCACCTTCGCGATGTCGGACGGCACTTTCACCGTGCAGCCGAAAATCTCGCGCGAAGCATCGTCCACAAGCTTGCTGTATTTTTTCCGCAACATGGATGCTTCCCGCCGCAACTCCCCCTCCAGGAAAAGGTTGACAATGGTTTCGCGGTTTTCCGTCACGAAACGCCCGAGCGTCTCTGCGTCCGGTGTCTTGATGCCCACGCACACTTGCGGCCTGGCCTTCACATCGTAAGCCACTCCCATTTCCACCGCTTCCAGTTTAGGGTCGCAACGCACCTCCAAGATGTTGCGCATCATACCAAAACGGGACGAAAAGTTTTCAGGAAACAGCCTCATCATGCGGAACATAGGCTCATTTTGCGGCAGTCCGGGCACACTGCCTTTCAACACGCTCTCCAACGAATCGCGCGCCGACGTGTTCCACAATGCTTCGTCCACCACCAATAACAGTTCCCCCGGCAACCCCTGTGAATTGCCGACCTGCGTTTTCCGTTCCTTGCCACCGCCGCATCCTGCAAAAAGGATGGCAGCGCAACACACGCACCATAACATGCGCCATTTGTTTCTCATTTTCATATCCCATTCACTTTTTATCGTACACGCACCAACATGGCAAGCCCGACAAAGGAACTACACCTCCAATCCCTTGTCGTTTTCAACCTTGCCAATACATCAATCATCAAATGGCGCCCCCTCTCCGCCACCACCTTGAACCATGACACGAATCCAATCGCGCAAATGGCACAGTTTGTTTCCGTATCCTCCCTGGGAATCGCTCAGCAACAGCCAGGTACGCCGCCCGTCGGCCAGCCGTGCTCCCTCGCACAAGCCTTCATAATTGGCCAGTTTGGGACGAAACAACCGCATCCGCGTGACAAATGCCGCCACAGGACGCTTTTCCAACGTGTCGGGCATCAATCCTTCACGAGGCACGACCTCGTAAATTTTCGTATATACACGCGACCTCAACCTCCGCTTCGGCACGTTAATCTCCCGCTCCATCACCCAAAGCCGTCCATCGCCCGCCGGACAGATTGCCACCGCGCCAAAAGCATACTGCCGTCCGCGCATGCCGGATTGCGGTGCATCCAACATATAGGTGTGCGAGGTGCGGGGATGGCCGTCTTTCCCGAAACTTTGCAAGCGCAATCCGGCACGATGCACCACGCCGGGCTCCACAGCTTGCCCGTCCGCCTTCAGGACATTCTCAGACATCGTCCAAAACAATCCCGCCACGCTGTCATACCCCAACGCCTCGAAACCATAATTGGGATAAATGGCTGTCCGACCAAGAAAAGGCGGCACGTACAACTCCCGTCCGGCCATCGTCCCGTCCAGCTGATAGGCCATAATCCGCTGGTCGGCCTCCCCGCTAACCCACACCAAGGAGTCATCCGGAGTGAAGGCCACGCCTTCCGCGTCCCGCCCGCCTTTCAGGGCTGACTCCACCCCCCGGAATCCCTCATTCCGCACGTCCGTTACTTGCCCGGTCAGCGAGTCCTGCACGACGCGGAACACGAAAAAACCATCGCGCACCTCCTTGTCGCTCACCACGGCATAGCATCCGCCCCCCAAGGGCGTGATACCGCTGTAATTGCCGGACGGCACGTCCCAACGCCCCAAATCACGGGGCGGAAGAAGCTCCACGTCCTGTGCCCACGCCCATGCTACCGACAAAGCACACAAAGCCACCACAAACAAACATCGTCTTCTCATGCGTTTCGCCTCCCCTCAATCACCTACCCAACTTCATGGCCGCACATCCAGCGTCATGCCCGCGCCATACGCGCTGAACTCCGGCGCATAGACCCCGTTCAGCTTCGCCGCGCCCACGGTATAACGCCCCGGACGCTCCACGTAGCATTCCATCTCCAACACATACGTCCCCTTGGGCAGACGTTCAAAGAAATACTCCGTCGAAGCGTCCTTCACTTCCCGGTAATAGCCCAGCCCGTTGCGGTATGCATAGCCCGAAAGGGCCTCCACCGGCTCCAGGCAGGCCGCACGCCCCGCTTTCAGGCGCACATATTCATAGTCGCGGTCGGAGGTGAGGACGTAGCGGAGCGTCAGGCGGTCGCCCACCCGGGGCGACCGATTGTCCGTCTCCACACGGACACGAAGCCCCGAAGCCGCGCTCCCCACCTCGGACAGCGGCAGGCGGAACTGCGCGTAGGCCGCGCCCCAGGCTGAAGGCACCTCCTCCGATTTCGTCATCCGGAGGATGCCCGCGCCGCCGTCCAGTTCGCGCCCCTCCACCGTGGCCGACACCGTGCCCAAGCCCGACAGGCCGTCGCGGGAAGTCTGCAGCACGGCCCATGCCTCACCCTTCGGCGACTCCAGCCGCACTTCGTCATCCGCCCGCAACGTCAAGTCTTCTTTTTGACCTTGCAGCAAAGCGTAAACCGCGTCCATGCTGGCCGTGGAAGTGCCCCAGTCCTGAAGGCGCTTTTGCGACAGCAGCCAGCGGCACAGGCCGTCCGTCTCCGCCTTGTCCGAGCCACCCGCCAGCGACAAGGCTTCCATCAGCATCGTGTGGACGGCCAGCTGACGGTCGGAACCCACAAAGCCGTTGGACGGGTATTCGATGTGCAGGCCCTCCGCGTCGTCCACCAGGTGTTCGCGGATGGAGCGCACCAGCTGCGCCGCCTCATCGCTGCGCCCCAGACGGTGCAGCACCACGGCGGCCTCGGCGCGTTCGTACAGAGGCAACCGGGCTTTATCCCTCATCAACAATCCAACCATCTCATGCAATTCCTTTTTCGCCTCATCTCCAAAGTTCCCAAGCCCCGCAAGCGTAGCCACGTACAAATAATCCGCCCAGTGGGCACTCCCGTAAAGGCTCCGCCCATAACTTTCCATATACATTCTTTCTTGATGCAAATCTTGGCGCATCTCGCGAATGAGATATTCCATCATGGCCTTAACGTCCACAAAGGAAACCAAGCGCACATTGGCTTCCCGTCCAACCTTAGCCGCCCGAAACCACTGTTTGGCCACATACAACGTGACATGCAAACTTCCCGTCATGCCACGAAACCATCCGAATGAACCGTCCGTTTTTTGTAAACGCCTTAATGAACGCGAAAGACCAGCCATCAATCCCTTTTGCCGTTCCGCATCAAAGACATTTCCGGAAAGGCTGTCCGTTTGATTACTCCACGAATCTGCCCATGTCCGGATTTGCGGATACCGCTCCGCACACACGGCAGACCACACCGACGCATAATAGGCCGCTGCCAACGACAAGGCATCCCTTTCCTCTAATTCCAACACAAAAGGCAAAGCCTTCACCGCATACCACAACGGATTAGCCGTGTATTCCACCGTCAGCCGACGGCGGTCGGCTGTCCTTTGGTTGTTTTGAAACAAATCATCTAAATGAATCACAGTGTCGCCCTTGTGTGAAATCACAAAAGGACGCGTTTGCGTCAACTCTTCCTTATCTTCCAAGATGGGCAGACTACGCTGTTCGCCGTCCCCGAAACCGTCTGCCTTGAACATCACCCGGCAAACGGGAAACAACGTCTCGCCCGAAGGCACATAAATAAATTCCACAATTGTGTCCGAGCCTGCCAACAACGGTTGCGCCCGGGTCTCCGTCCATAAAATATCCCCGGTATGCGGGTCGAGCACTTCCATCGTCACCTTGCCAACTATCTCCTTTTCCGTCAGATTGCGCAACGAAGCCGAAAGCGTGGCACGGTCGCCCACCCGCACGAAACGCGGCAAACGCAACTCGGCCATCACTTCTTTCATGGCAACTGCTTCATCCACAAACTTCCCCGTCATCATATCTTCCGTATGCGCCAAAGCCATGAAACGCCAAGAAGTCAATGCTTCGGGTAATTTAAAAGGAATCTCCACCAGCCCGCAAGAATCCGTCATTAGACGAGGATAAAAGAAAGCTGTTTCGTTCAAATCGCTACGGAAACGGAATGCCGGGCGCGCCCTCTTCTTGTCCCCCACTCCCGCGCCATCAGATGAAAATTCCGCCCACGGCGCAGGAGATGTTTCCACGATGTCATAGATCTGGTCTTCAGGATCGGATACCTTCCGCACCCGTTCCATAGTCTCCCGCCAATCCAAATACTCTTTTCCGAAAATGCCAAAAGAAAGCGGAAGGATATTCCCATCCGGCTTCTCCTTCTCATAAAAGAACCGTTTGGAATCACTATGAAAAGGACTAAAAAACGCGACCAGGTAAGAAAACTTAGTCCTGCGCGGAAGACGCCAATCATGATGCCGCAAATCATCCAAGGAAGCATCATAGAGCACGGCCATCACCTGAGCCTTTACCGGACGGCCTTCCGCATCGGACACTTTCAGTCGCCATGTCTCTTCGCCGCCAGGCCGCAACCGATCACGGAAAGAGACCCACTCCATACGGAGAGACTTGGAAGGACGGCTTCCCTTCAGTTCACACCGATGATGATACACACACAAGTCTTTCACAAAATAAAAAGACGCTTCCATCGTCTCGCCATAATCCAACTGTTGCGGGTAAGTAAACGTCAGGATGGAATCGCTAAACGTGTAGAAAGTATCCACAAGAACTTCATTCTTACGGAATAAGGTATAAAAGAGAGTCACATCCTTTGCCGCACTCCCTATATGAATCCGTGCCGGACGATCCGGATATATCGTGTCTCTTTCGCAGTAAAACCAATCTGTCTCGTCATCCGCCGGGGGCACATCTTCTTTTCCAAACAGGACAAAAGACCTCGTCCGGGACACCACCGTATCTTGTCCGGCCACAGCCCGTGCCTGCATTTCGTATTCTCCTGAAGGCAACTCCTCCATACCGGACAAAACGATATTCCGATTGGGCTGGATAGGACGTTCCACCCAAAGCGTATCCCTCCGTCCTTCAACCAAACGAACCAACGAACAAGTCACGGAAACGGAATCCCTCACATACGCGCCGCCATTGGCCTCATAGAGCTTCACTTCCACGCCAAAAGGCTTCTCCCGATTCCAATAATGCGGAATGACGAGACCGATCCGCATAATCCGCGATGAAAGGGGGACAAGACTTCCCGCCGTCCTTATTTCCCCGGCAGCATCCATCGCCTGCACCGTTACTTCACGGTAAGCACCCCGTTTTGAATGATTCCCTTCCACGTCCAACGGCACCGCCAACACAAACTCACCTTTCTCGTCCGTATAAACCGTGTCCAAAGATTTTGATTTCCGCTCAGAAGGCAGCAAAGCAGACACCCAACTTCGGAAAGCAGAAGTTCCCGTTACCCGGGCATGCCGGACTGACTCACCGGTGAAACGCCGCACTTTGCCTGCCAGCCAAGCCGTATCACCTTTCACCTGCGGCTCTCCGACTTCCACCTCAAACGTAGGACGCTTGTATTCCTCCACCCTAAAAGCACAATAGCTTTCCCCGCACTCCACCCGATAAGAACCGGCCGGGCAGGAAACAGGGAGCAAGAAATCCTCCGCCACCGTACCCATCTCATCGCTCACCACGTGCCTCTCGGTCAAAAGTTTCCGTTTAGAATCCTTCAAAATCAGTTTCAGCTTCTTTCTTGCCCGCACTCTTTCTTCATCTCCTTCAAACCGCAGACACCATCCGGCCACACGAACCGTCTGCCCAGGACGGTATATCGCCCGGTCAGTATATAATTCCACTCTTTCTTCCAGTTCGGCATAATGGTTCACATAACTATAATGTATGTCTCCTTCGGAAGTCATGAGGTGGCAATCCTCTCCCTTCACCACATGCAAAACAACGCGGTCAAACATGCTTTTAGCCGCCGATATGCGAGGCACAAACTTCCCAGTACGATCCGTTTTTCCACGTGCCATGATGCGCCCATTTACAAAGACCTCCACCTCGGCATCTTCCACAGGCGCACCGCTCATGCGTTCCATCACACGACATTGCAAACAACTGTCAGGCAAGCTCAAAGCCACCGCCTTCAGACGGCTCACGTTTACCGGGCTACCCATGTTTTCTTCTCCTTCGGGCACGTTCTCAGGACACATACACAACACATAAGTGCCCAAATCCGGAACTTGCACTTTCAACGTGTCTTCCAATTTCTCGTATGCCATTCCCGGCTTCAATGCCCATCGTGACGATTTCACCTTCCGCCCATGCTTACGGACAAAAACCGCAAGTTTCCCTCCCTTTTTCAAAACATTCAAGCTGTCCGTCCTCACCCCTTTGGGCATACGATACCAGCGTAATTCCACCTCCGGAACATTGCGGTAATTCACTCGCAAATTAAAAGTTCTGCCCGGATATAATGTTTCATTTACATACGCCTTAAACTCTGGCGACACCAAAGCCTCTTTGCGCAGCCGAAGCAACTTCGCCCGCGGATAGGATGCGTGTTTCCGCAAGCCTTCCTCCGCCCAGCCGATTTTCCGTTTGGCCGTGACCGTCAAGTCCATCATCCTCAGATAGACTTCAGCAGCCATAGGCAAATCACCGAAACGTTCCAACAGCCGGCAATATTCGCGATAAATTCCGGACGCCAAGGTTTTGCGCTCCACATCTTCCTGTTCAGCCTCATGCACAAAACGTTTTCCGATTCCCTGCATTTCCTTTTGCGAACCGGCCAGCGAGTCAAGCATGATCCACAATTCCGCCTCCCGATTGCCCCGCGACCGATATACATGCAGCATCTTTGCGCAGCAGGCGGCTGTCCACTGAAGGTCTTCCGACACAGCACTGTTTCTCCGTGCCCACACGGCACGCCGTCCGATGACATGCAACAAATCACCATCAAAAAAGTCCGCATCCTCTCCAATTTCCACAAAAGGCATGTATTCCGCCGCTTTTACCGTGGCCAGCAGTTCCGGGTCTGCCAAAGACAAGGTGTAGTTTTCCAACGAGGCTTCCCGGAAGCAGGCATACGCCCATTCGCGCATTTTTTCAAGTCCTCCGCCTTTTCCTTTGGAGTTACGGTTCCGTTTGGCGTTGTCTGCATACAACTCCCCCAGCACGGAGGCCACCACCGCCCGTTGCACAGCGTCCGGAGTTACCTGCTTCAGCCGTTCCAACCGAAGCATATCCGTGTAAAAGCTGTCCGGCGTGATGCACTGTCTGAGTTTACAGCCATAAAGCATCGCTGCCATCCATTGCCCCTTGTGACGCACCGTCCGTGCCTTTTCCTCAATCTGTCCCACCAAAGCATAGGCAGACTTCACTTCCCCGGCTTGCTCAAAACTTCGCACTTGTTTCCAAAGTTCATCAAAGCTCGCCGCATAAACACCCGAAGGCCAAAGAATCCCCCAAAGGCACAACCCACATAAGAGCCAAATCCGCATCAACATTTACACCTTTTATATATAACTACGGTCGCACATCCAGCGTCATGCCCGCGCCATACGCGCTGAACTCCGGCGCATAGACCCCGTTCAGCTTCGCCGCGCCCACGGTATAACGCCCCGGACGCTCCACATAGCACTCCATCTCCAACACATACGTCCCCTTGGGCAGACGTTCAAAGAAGTACTCCGTCGAAGCGTCCTTCACTTCCCGGTAATAGCCCAGGCCGTTGCGGTATGCATAGCCCGAAAGGGCTTCCACCGGCTCCAGGCAGGCCGCACGCCCCGCTTTCAGGCGCACATATTCATAGTCGCGGTCGGAGGTAAGGACGTAGCGGAGCGTCAGGCGGTCGCCCACCCGGGGCGACTGATTGTCCGTCTCCACACGGACACGAAGCCCCGAAGCCGCGCTCTCCACCTCGGACAACGGCAGGCGGAACTGCGCGTAGGCCGCGCCCCAGGCAGAAGGTGTTTCCTCCGATTTCGTCACCCGAAGGATGCCCGCGCCGCTGTCCAGTTCGCGCCCTTCCACCGTGGCCGACACCGTGCCCAAGCCCGACAGGCCGTCGTGGGAAGTCCGCAGCATGGCCCATGCCTCGCCCTTCGGCGACTCCAGCCGCACTTCGTCTTCCGCCCGCAATGTCAAGTCCTCTTTTTGACCTTGCAGCAAAGCATAGACCGCGTCCATGCTGGCCGTGGAAGTGCCCCAGTCCTGAAGGCGTTTCTGCGCCAGCAGCCAGCGGCACAGGCCGTCCGTTTCCGCCTTGCCCGATCCGCCCGCCAAAGCCAAGGCTTCCATCAGCATCGTGTGGACGGCCATTTTGCGGCCGAAACCCACAAAACCGTTGGACGGGTATTCAATGTGCAAACCCTCCGCGCCGTCCACCAGATGTTCGCGGATGGAGCGCACCAGCTGCGCCGCCTCATCGCCGCGCCCCATGCGGTGCAGCACCACGGCGGCCTCGGCCTTGTCCGCCATCGCCAGCCCGTGCATGCCCTCCGTGAGGCGGGACAGCATGTAGTCCGTGTCCTTCCGGTCGGCATTCAGCCACGCCGCGTCGCACAGGTTCATCAGATAGAGCGTCTCCAGCCAATACGACGCATCGTACAAGCTAGTCTTGTGTTTCGCACGGTGTTCTTTATCTTTCTCTATGTCCTTATGCGCCTCACCCATCAGATATTCCATCATCTTCCGCACGTTGACAGCCTCAGCCAACACTTCGTCCGTCTGCCGCCCGGCACCGCTCCGCAGCAATTGCCGCGCCACGCCACGGGTCATGTACGGGCTCCCTTTCATTCCCCCGAACCAGCTGAACGAACCGTCCGCACATTGCAATTTGCCCAGCGACCCGGCGAACTGCCGACGCAAGTCCGCCTGGCGGTTCACGTCGAACAACTGCTGCAAAGCCTCCATGCGCCGCGTCCCGGCTTCGGCATCGGCCACCCACGGCGTTTCTTCGAGCACAATGCCCGTCAGGTCTTCCTGCGTGGCCAGCGGGCTTTTTGTCGCCTCGCCACCCTCGCGCTGCCAAGCCTCCACCGCCGTCTTCATTTGCGGATATTGCCCGGCCAGCTTCGCCGACAAAGTGGCAGCATAGTAGGCTGCGGCCAGCGACTGCACATCGTCCGTGCGCGGCTCCAGCACCGAGGGCAGAGCCTGCACGGCATACCAAAGCGGGTTGGCCGTGTATTCCACCGTCAGACGACGATGGTCTGCGTCGCGGTGGTTGCCTTGGAACAGGCCATCCAGACGAATCACCGTGTCCCCCTTGTGCGACACCACGAAAGGCCGTGTCTGCGTCAGCCATTCCTTGTCTTCCAATATCGGGAGATAGCGTTGTTCGCCGTCGGTATAACTTCCGGCCGCGAAGAGCACCCGGCAAGCCGGAAGCGACACCGCTCCATCGGGTTCATAAACAAACGAAGCCACCGTGTCGGCATCCGCGCCGACCGTCATCTTCCGGGATTCCTGCCAAAGGACCTCCTCCGTGGCGGGGTCGAACACTTCCATCGTCACCGTGCCGGACAACGGTGTTTCCGTCAGATTGAAGAGTGTGGCCGAGAGCGTCGCCCGGTCGCCTTTGCGCACAAAGCGCGGCAGGTTGAGCTGCGCCATCACGTCCTTCTGTGCCACCACCTCGTCGGAGAACACGCCCGCATACATATCTTTCGTGTGGGCCAACGCCATGAACTTCCACGTGGTCAGTCCTTCCGGTAACGTGAAGTGGAGGGTCACCACGCCTGCCGAGTCCGCCATCAGGCGCGGATAGAAAAACGCCGTTTCGCGTAGGTCGCCACGAACCGCGACGCGGGACGGTTCCGTGACTCCGTATGCCGCGTTCCCGGCCTCTTGGCTCCCGCTTTCCCCCTCCATGGCATCGGTGATTCCATAGGCACTATTGGCAAGGACGGCAGCCTCGTCGCTCACGATGTTCACCGTCCTGGACTTGGCCATAGGAGCTGCAAGGGCTTTCTCCATCCGGACACCTGTCGAAGCCACACTCGACTGCTTCACCGAATGAAGGACAGACGGGAAGAAGGCATACCCCCAATCCGTCATCCCGGACGAAAAATGGTCGAAGCTCAAAGGTTTCACCTGCTGGTAATGCGCGGGAGCATCCCAACTGATCCATCCTTGGCCTATCCAATAATCTTTTTGGATGGAAACGTTGGGCAAGGAATGGCGGAAATAGCGGAGCAGGGTCCAGGCATGCGGCTTGATGCCGTCCAGCGAAGCGTCGTAGAGCACGGACATCAGCTGTGCCGGTGCCGGGTGTCCGTCGGGCATCGTCACGCGGAGTTTCCACGTTTCTTCCGCGCCCGGCTGCAGGCGGTCGCGGAACGTGGCCCATGCCAGCCGCAGTCTGCGGTCGGGGTGTTTCCGCACGAGATGTGGCCTGAACACATGGCTTTCCCCGTCCTTGACAAAATAGAACACGGCCTGCAGGCCGTCTGCGTCTTGTGGCAAAGCGGGATAAGTGAAATCGAGGATGGAGTCGGAGAAGTGATAGAGTTTCTCCTCCAATATGCGGTCTTTACTGAACAGCATGTAATAGAGCGACACGCTGTCGGCCGCGCTTCCCACCTTCAGCCATCCCGGCCGGCCGGGCGCGACGGTGTCGTTCACGCAATAAAAGAAAGACTTCATGCCGTCGGCAGGACGGCGGTCGCCCATGCTGAACAGCTCAAACGGCCAAGTGAGTTCCGCCGTGTCTTTTTCAGCCATGGCTCGCATCACGAACTCATAGTTTCCGGAAGGCAGGGCCGACAACTCCGAAATCCGCACCGCACGGTTGGCCGGCAGGTTGATGCCAGACACCACTTTCTGCCGGGGCTTCCCTTCCGGGGCATGATAGATGTCGCAGGTCACCGCCACGGAGTCTTTCCACGGCATGCCCGCCGCAGTCCGCACCATGGCCTTGATGGCGGGCAGGCTGTCTTTCACGAATAGCCCCGGAGCCTGTTCCAAGGCCAGCTGCATGCCTTCTTTCGAAAGCGGGAAAGAGGTCTCGGCCGTTTGCGTCTCACCGGCTCCCCCCAGCACATACACGCTCACCACCTGGCGCATTCCGGGCCTCCTCACCTGCCATTCTTCCATCTCGCGGACCGGCACCTTCAGGGCGAATCGTCCCTCCTTGTCCGTGTACACCGTGTCCAGCGGAAGCGGCTTCCGCCACGTGTCGTTCCGATAGAACCAGGACGACACGTAGGAAGTGGCCGACACGCGGGCATCCCGCACGGGCACCCCGTTATAGTTCATGGCCACACCCGTCAGCCGCAGCGTGTCGCCGGCCTGATAGTGCGCCTCCACTTCGTCCAGGGCGACTTCGAACGTAGGCCGCTTGTATTCCTCCACCGTGATGTCCGTCCGGCTGTCCTTGCTTCTCACATAATAGACTCCCGACAAACCGGTGGCAGGCAGGGTGAACGTGGCTGAGAATGTGCCCATGTCGTCGCTCTCCACCGTCTGTCCGGCCACGGTCTTCCCATTCGGGTCGCGCAGTTCCAGCGCAACCTTCCGTCCGGCCACGGCCTTTTCCTCGCCGCGCATTTCGTCCGTGCATAATCCGCTCACATACACCGTCTGTCCCGGGCGGTAGATGGCGCGGTCGGTGTAGATCCGTTCCCTCGCCTCCGTCGCGTCGCGTTCCCGGTAAGGCGTTGAAATGTGGACACTTGAGCCCAAATGGGCGCGGTCGTTCCCCTTATATACTTTCACCGAAAGATAAGTGCGGTTGTGCTTTTCTTTCCAGTCAAGGATGCCGTCCCAGCGCACCTTGCCTTCCGCGTCGGTCTGTGCCGAGTGAACCACCTTGTCACCGTTTCGCCATTCCACGGTCACACCTTCCACGGGGTTTCCCGTACGCCCGTCCAGGACGGTGTGGAAATCCGTGCTGTCCGGCAACAGGCCGTCGATGATTTCGAAGCGGGAAGAAGCGAAATCGGCTGCGAAGTCGCCCGCCGCGGGATCCACGCCGTCCAACCTGCCGAGCACCGCATAATGTCCCACGCCGGGGCACGACAGTTCAACCGTGTCCTCCACTTCGGCCCATGCCGGGCGCGGGGCCCAGTCCAGTCGCTGCGTCTTCATGAGCCGACCGTGTTTCTTGATGTATGCCCGTTCTTCCTTGCAGTTCAGGTTCCTCGGCACGGGGTTGGGCAAGAGATACCACTGCAGTTCCATCCCCGTCAGGTTGCGGTGTTTCACCACTCTGGTGAAAGGCACGTCGGGGTTCACCAGCGGCGGGAAAGGCATGTAAATCGAAGGGGCTTCCAGCGCGTTCTTCTCGTTCAGCAGCACCTTGGCCCGCGGGTAGGCTTTGTATCGGGCATATCCTTCGCCAGCCCACAACACTTTCAGCGAGTCCGTCACCTCCAGGTTATCCAGCATCCGGATGTAAATCTCAGCTGCCAACGGCAGGTCGGCAAAGCAGGAAAGCACCTCCCGGTAGGCCTTGCAGGAGGGCGACGAAAGAACCCATTGTTCACGCGCTTCCGGCGACCAGTCGTCGTATTCCTGCCTCACGTACAACCTGTCCCGGCTGCTGACCACGTCCAGCGAATCCAGCATCACCAGCAGTTCCGCCTCACGATTGTCCCGCCTGCGGTAAACATCGAGCATGAGGCCGCACACCTCCAGCCGTCCGGCATCCCGTTCCTCCGCTTCCACGTTCCACATCCAGGCAGCCCGCCGCCCGACGACGTTCAGCAGGTCGCCGTCAAAATACGCCGCGTCTTCCCCTTGTTCCACGAAAGGCAGGTAGTCGGCCGCCCGGGCTTCGGCCAACACCTCGGGACAGGCCATCGACAGCCGGTAGTTCTCCGAGGCCGCCTGTTCGAACTGCGCCCTCGACCATTCGCGGATGCTGTCCGGATGGGCATCCGTCCGGGTGCTATGGTTCCGGTTCCGTCCCGCGTTGTTTTCATAAAGCTCGCCCAGCACGGAAGCCAGCACCGCCCGTTCCACCTCGTCCGTCGTCTGCCGCTTAAGCCGCTCCAATTTCAAAATGTCGGTATAAAAGCTGTCCGGCACGATTTGTTGCCTGAGCTTGCAGCCGTAGAGCAAGGCCGCCATCCGCTGTCCTTTCTTTCCGTCCTTTCCCGCCTTTTCCGCGATCCGCTCCACCACTTCGTAGGCCGACTTCGGCAAGTCCTTCCGTTCATATTGTTTCACTTGTTTCCACAGTTCCTCATAGCTTGCCGCCCGGCTGGTCAACGCCGCGCCGCAAAGAAACAAAACACAGATTCCCCACAAGATTTGCTTTCTCATAAATCAATCACATTAAGGTAATATACACGATAGTGCAAATAAAGCCATTCTTATCGTAACCTGAAACTTTTTCACGTTATAAAATCCTAACCTGCAACCCGTAGCCGTTCTTTCTTTTTTCACGAGGCAATGTCCAAAAGTTCAAACACATTGCCCATACAGGCCGAGAATCGCCCTTCCCGGGAAACAACGAAGTTCCGGTTTAGCCAAACCGGTAGTGCAGTGACGAAGACAAAAGCCCATTATGAAATGGACCCCACCTGCAAAAGGCGGAGTCCACTGATAAAAAACGACCTTGAACAAAAGGGCTTCCCAAAGTTCCGGGATACACGCCACAAGGCCATCAATCCTTCACGGGAATCTGACGGAGCAATTCTTTCAGGAAATCCCAGAACCGGGCCACGGACGGGATATGGCAACGTTCATCCGGCGTGTGGGGCGAACGGAGCGTGGGGCCGAAGCTCACCATGTCCATCTTGGGATAGACTTCGCCGATAAGGCTGCATTCCAAGCCGGCATGCACGACCTGCACCAAGGCTTTTTCGCCAAACATTTTCTCGTAAACGCCCGCCATCTGCGCCACAATCTGGGAATCAAAGTTCGGCTGCCATGCACCATAACGTCCACTGTATTCCACTTTCATCCCTGCCATGTTGAAACAACATTCCAACATGGCCGTTTCATAGTCCATCATGCCCTCATCCGAGCTGCGCGCCAAGATGAGCACTTCGGCCTTCAAGGGAGTCACGTTGACGATTGCCAGGTTGGAAGAAGTCTCGACGATGCCCGGCATGGACGGGATGTTGCGCAACACACCGTCGTGGCTGGCCATGACGGCATCCAGCACGTTGTCCTGAATCTCTTCGGGCACCAAAGCCTCCGGCGAATCCACACGTTCCATTGTCACGGAGATGTGCCCTTCCACTCCCCGGAACTCTTCCGCGAAAAGTTCGCCGCAATAATCCACAAGTCCCTGCAATTCGTCCACGGCCTCGGCCGGCAGTGTCACCACGGCCTCGCTTTCGCGCGGGATGGCATTGCGCATGTTGCCGCCCTGCCACGAAGCCAGCCGCGCCTCGTTCTCGCGGATGGCCATGTAGAGCATCCGCGCCATCAACTTGTTGGCATTTGCCCGGTTTTCGTTGATTTCCAACCCTGAATGCCCGCCACGCAAGCCGGTCACCTTCAGGCGCACCGCCACATCGGAAGGTTCGGCCTCCACCGGTTTATATTCTATAGTTGCAGTCACGTTCACGCCGCCCGCGCTGCCCACGACGAACTCACCCATCGTTTCATTGTCCAGGTTCAGCAGGATATCGCCCGTCAACGTGTCGCCCGCCAGGTGGTTCACCCCATACATGCAAGTCTCCTCGTCCGCCGTGATCAATGCCTCAATCGGCCCATGCTCCAACGTCCGGTCTTCGAGCACGGCCATGATGGATGCCACGCCCATGCCATCATCCGACCCCAACGTGGTGCCCTTGGCCTTCACCCACTCGCCGTCCACGTATGTTTCGATGGGATCATTCTCAAAATCATGCGTACTGTCTGAAGTCTTCTGCGGCACCATGTCCATGTGTGCCTGCAACACCACCGTCTTGCGATTTTCCATGCCCGGCGTGGCCGGCTTGCGCATCACGATGTTTTCGCCTCCGTCCTTAAACGCCTCTATGCCCTGTCCTGCCGCCCAGTCCAGCAAAAACTTCTGCACCTTTTCCAAATGTCCCGAAGGACGGGGCACCTGGGTCAGCGCATGGAAATTCTTCCATACGATTTGCGGCTTCAAATTCTTCACTTCACTCATAACCATATATATTTAGACCGAAATAATCCTCTGTCAGGCCACCGTTCCTTGCGGCATCCTGCGACGCGCACAAGCCAAGGCCACGCCGGCATAAAGTCCCAACAAAACGACCAACAACGTCTGCAAGGTATGCACGATTAGCACGAACATCACGCCGTCTGCCTCACTCACGCCATAAAGCACCAGCACCGTCTTCACGGCGAAATGCCAAGGCCCCGCCCCGTTGGGCGTAGGCACCAGCACGGCAAACGACCCGACCACAAAAGCAATCAAAGCCGACATGACACCCAAATCCGCCGTGTAAGAAAAGCTATAGAACGTAAGGTAGAAATGCAAAAAATAAGCAATCCAAATGCCCAGGGAGTAAAACACATAAAGAGGCATGCGCCGGATGCCCCGCAAGGAAAGAATGCCGTCGGTTATATTCTGCAACAGGCTTCGCGTATGGTTGAACCATTCCAGCCGCTTAGCCATGAACCACAGGAATACCAGCAACACGAACAGGCAGATACCCGTGACCCAATAGCCGGCGGCTGAAAAACGCCCTGCCAAAGCCCCGAAACTCATGCCCGTCTCCTGGAAAAACACTCCAAACACCCTGAGCTGCAACAACACCGTCAAAGCCGACAACAAAAGCATGACCAGCGAATCCACCATGCGCTCGGTGACCACCGTGCCCAAAGCCTTCGTGAACGACGTGCCGTCGCAACGCTTCAACACCCCGCAACGCAACACTTCACCGACACGCGGCACGACCAGGCTGGACGCATAGGAAAGGAACACGGCATTCATGCAGGAAGACAACCGCGGACGCTCGCCCAACGGTTCCAAAGACTGCCGCCAACGCAGGGCACGCAACACCTGGGCCAACACGCCGAAAGGCATGGACAGCCACATCCACGTCCAATCCATGCCGCCTTCCAAGGCGACCCATAACCCTTTCCAATCGAAGTCGCGGTACATCCACCACAAAATCAATCCCCCTAACATCAAAGGGAAGGCTATTTTCAACGCATTACGAATAATCTTAGCTGTTTCCAATGCGGCCTGTCTCTATTTTTACCTATCTTTGCAGCACAAAAGTAAAACAAAAAAAGCACAATGAAGAGCGTAAAGCCTAAAAAGTTTCTCGGACAACACTTTTTGACGGACTTGAAAATCGCACAAGACATCGCCGACACAGTGGATGCCTGCCCCGGCATTCCTGTGCTCGAAGTGGGGCCGGGCATGGGGGTCATGACCCAATTCCTCGTCCGCAAGGAACGCCCGCTGAAAGTAGTGGAAATCGACTTCGAGTCGGTGGACTACCTGCGGCGGAACTTCCCGCAACTGGAAGAAGACATCGTTGAAGACGATTTCCTGAAGATGCATTTGGAGCACACTTTCGGCGGGCAGCCTTTCGTACTCACCGGAAATTATCCTTATAACATTTCCAGCCAGATTTTCTTCAAAATGCTGGACTACAAAGACCTGATCCCCTGCTGCACGGGCATGGTACAGAAGGAAGTGGCCGAGCGCATCGCTTCCGCGCCAGGAAACAAGGCTTACGGCATTCTGAGCGTACTCATCCAAGCATGGTACAGCGTGGAATACCTGTTCACCGTGCATGAAAACGTCTTCAACCCGCCGCCGAAAGTGAAAAGTGCCGTCATCCGCATGACCCGCAACGCCACCACGGCCCTGGGGTGCGACGAACGCCTCTTCAAGCAAATCGTGAAAACCACCTTCAACCAACGGCGCAAGACATTGCGCAATTCCATCCGGCCCGTCCTGGCCGATGCCGACAACAAAGCCACGCAGCGGGGGCATACCCCGCAGGCGCACGACGCTTTCCTCGCAGCCGAAATTTTCAGCCGCCGGCCCGAACAATTGTCCGTGGCCGAGTTCGTCCGGTTGACCAACGAGGTAGCCAAAGAAACGAATTTGTAGAAAAGAGCCTCTGGAGGAAGAAAAAACACGCACAAAAGCCACTGTTTTATTTGTTCTTTCAAATGGTTTGCATTATCTTTGCACTGCAATTTACCAAAGTATCACCTTAAAAATGGACGATTATCACGCGGATATAAACATTTAAGGACAGAGGTTCGCCACAAGGGAGCCTCCGCCCGTTATAACATTGGAGGAATGATTGATGCGAACATACTGGAATACAAACCGCGGACTGCGCACACTTGAACAATGGGAACCCAACTGCTGGGTTCAAGTGACTTGCCCCACGCAAGACGACATCGACTATTTGGAGAACACGCTCCACATCCCAGACTACTTCCTGATGGACATCGCCGACACCGACGAACGCGCCCGTTACGAGTTCGACGACGGATGGATTCTCATCATCCTGCGCATCCCGTACGTGAAGGAAGTACGCTCACGCACTCCCTACACGACTATCCCCTTAGGTATCATCCTAAACAAAGAAGTGTGCATCACGGTATGCAACTTCGAAACCAACATGATGATTGACTTCGTGAGCTACCAGCAACGCCGCGGACTCGGTTTTACGGACTCCGTGGACATGGTGTTCCGCCTGTTCCTCTCCTCCGCCGTGTGGTACCTGAAGCGGTTGAAACAAATCAACCTGCTCATCGAAAAAGCCAAGCAACACCTGGACCGCAACGTGGACAACGCAGACTTGGTGAACCTCTCGCGCCTGCAAGACAGCCTGACATACTTCATCACTTCCATCCGCGGCAACGAGACCTTGCTCTCCAAGTTGAAATTCAAACTACCCGTGGACGAACTGGATGCCGACCTCATCGAAGACGTGAACATCGAAATGAGCCAGGCGCGCGAGACAACTTCCATCTACGCCAACATCCTCGACTCCACAATGGACACTTATGCCAACATCATCAACAACAACACGAGCGGCGTGATGAAAATGCTCACCTCCATCTCCATCATCCTCATGTTCCCCACACTCATCGCCAGCTTGTTGGGCATGAACCTCCACAACGGCATGGAAAAATGGGCTTGGGGATTCCCCCTCGCGTTGATACTGACCGTGGGAGTTACCGCCCTCTTCGTATGGTATTTTAAACGGAAAACATGGATTTAACGTCAGAAAATCAAAAAAAACAATCGATTTTTTAGGATTCGAACGTTTTTTATACTTAATTTGTGCCCCACTAGCGACTATATACATCTATTCATATACTAAAACAAGTAAAATGATGGACTCTCAAGAAACCCTGAAAACGGGAGAGAACGCAGAAACAAGCGCGACGCCGGAAGTAAAGGAAACGGCAGACATGCAAAATGCGACCGAAGTAAAGGATATGCCCGAACAACCGGAAAGCCAAGAAACAAAGGAAGAACAAGCGGAGGCGGTATCCGAGGAAGCCGGCACGACACCGGCAGACCCGGAGATGCAAGCCGAAACGGAAACAACTGCAGACACGGAAACGCCTGAAAAAACAAACGCATCCGAATACACCGAAACACAGGCCATCCCAATGCCGCAAACGCAGGAAGAGGTCATCGCCCGCCTGAAAGAGCTGGCTCGCGCCGATGCCGTGCCGGAAAGACAAGAGACAGAAGCCCTGAAACAAGCTTTCTACAAAATACATAAAGCCAACGTGGCTGCCGCACAAGCCGAATTTGTAGCCAACGGCGGAGCACCTGAAGATTTCCTGCCCGCCCCCAACACGCTGGAAGACGATTTCAAGGCAGCCATGAACGTCATCAAGCAGAAAAGGGCAGAACTACAAGCCGAGCAGGAACAACAGAAAGAAGAAAACCTGCAGAAGAAGCAGGCCATCCTTGAACGCATCAAAGCCATGAGCGCCACACCCGAGGAAGCCAACCAGGCTTACAAGGAGTTCAAGGAACTGCAAGCTCAATGGAAGGAACTCAACCCGGTGCCGGCGGAAAAAGCCAACGAACTGTGGAAAACTTACCAGCTTTACGTGGAGCAATATTACGACCAGCTGAAACTGAACAACGAGTTCAGGGAATATGATTTCAAGAAAAACCTGGAAATCAAAACCCGCTTGTGCGAAGCCGCAGAAAAGCTGAGCGAAGAACCGGATGTCATCGCCGCGTTCCAAAAGTTGCAGGCACTGCATCAGGAATACAAGGAAACCGGCCCTGTGGCCAAAGAACTGCGCGAAGAAATCTGGGCGCGTTTCAAGGCCGCATCCACCGTGGTCAACAAACGCCACCAGCAGCATTTCGAGGAATTGAAACAGAAAGAAGGGGAAAACCTGCAAAAAAAAACCGCCCTTTGCGAAAAAATCGAGGCGATAGACTTGACGGCCATCAAGACAGCCGCCGAATGGGAAAGCCACACCAAGGAAATCATTGAATTGCAAAAGGAATGGCGCACCATCGGCTTTGCACCGCAGAAAATGAACGTGAAGATATTCGAACGCTTCCGCACCTCCTGCGATAAGTTTTTCACAGAAAAAGCCGCCTTCTTCAAACGCCTGAAAGAGGAGCAGGCCAGCAACCTGGCCAAAAAGACCGCACTCTGCGAACAGGTGGAAGCCCTGAAAGAAAGTACGGACTGGAAAGCCACGGCCGACAAACTGGTGCAAATCCAAAAGGAATGGAAAGCCATTGGTTCTATTCCAAAAAAATACTCAGAATCCCTGTGGCAACGTTTCATCGGAGCCTGCGATTACTTTTTCGAACAGAAAAACAAAAACTCCGCCTCACAACGAAGCGAGGAAAAGGAAAACCTGCGCAAGAAGGAGGAAATCATCGAAAAGCTGAAGGCCCTGCTCAACGCTGACGAGGAAAACGGGGACAAACAGGAAACCGTGAGAACCTTGATGAAGGAGTGGAACGAAACCGGCTTCGTGCCTTTCAAAGACAAAGACAGGATTTATAAAATATACCACGAAACGGTGGACGAGCTCTTCAAAGCCCTGAACATGTCGGCTGCACGCCGCCGCTTGGACAACTTCAAGAGCAACCTGAAAAACGAAATGAAAGAAGGCGCACAAGGAGTGTCCCGCGAACGGGAACGCCTCATGCGGGCTTACGAAGCCAAACGCAACGAAATCAAGACCTACGAGAACAACCTTGGTTTCTTGACATGCAGTTCCAAGAAAGGCAGCTCGCTGCTGGACGAAATGAAAAAGAAAATGGAGAGACTCAAAGACGAGTTGAACCTGCTGGGCGAGAAAATCGCAGCCATTGACAAAGAGATGTCCGCACCGGCGGAATAACTCCCACGACTCTTACACGGCTTGCGCCGGAAAACTTGAGGAAACGCCCCTGAAGTTTTCCGGAGCAAGTCTTTTTATACCTGCAAAATTTCCACTAAACAGGAGTTGCAGCCCGCCTCATGCCCAACGCCCCCAAGAGGTAAGCCGCCTCCTTGGTACAGTTCCTATTCATGAGGATTTACACTTAGCGCATAATAAAATTGTGCATTTCTAAATGATAATTTATGGGATAGGAGGAGGGTATAGCAAAATAAACTCCTCCGCCTTGTAGGGGAGGTGGCGCGAAGCGACGGAGGGGTCTCACGTCCACAAAGACATACTTTATGAGTGTGCCCGTGGGGGTGAAACCCCTCAGGCCCGTTGGGCCAGCTTCCCTACAAGGTGGAGCAGTTGCTCCTCGCAGGTTTTGCTACACCCTCCTCCTATATTGACAAAATGACACATTCGGGTGCGCGTTGACATTTTGCTCATTTTCGCCTTCTGAGATTCGCGTATTCGGCCGCCGGGCCGGGACGGCGCGGAAAGAACGCAGCCACACGCGCCATGCGGGAATCAAAATGTCGCGGAATCCCCTCCCAACCTGCCCTTTTGACGGAGCACGGGACACTCCCGGCGCGGAAGTCCGACCGGCGGGAAAGCCCGCCGGGGGATTCCGCCGACAAAATGACACGGGAAACGTGTCCGGGAAAAAGTT
>CALUFQ010000001.1 GCA_944319925.1 uncultured Paraprevotella sp. | reverse complement strand
CATGGTCTCGTAGGCTGCAAACCTCTTCACTAAGGAAAGGATGTTGTATTGCAAAGCCGTCAGGGATGTCGCCGCGTGCTGTTCGTGCGCGTCAGGGAATAATATCTGCGGAAAGATAGTGCGTCATAGCATTAATTTTATTAACTTTGCTTTTCATTTAAAACACGTTTTATTAGCAATTGGGATGAAAAGTGATATCGAGATAGCCCGTGCATGCAGGCTGAAACCGGTGGAGGAAATAGCCCGAATGGCACAGATGCCGTTGGAGGCATTGGAATATTACGGAAAGCACATCGCCAAGGTGCCTGAGAGCCTGATTGATGAAGAACGGGTGGGCAAGAGCAATCTGATATTGGTGACGGCCATCACGCCGACCAAGGCGGGCATTGGCAAGACAACGGTGTCCATCGGGCTTGCACTGGGGCTGAGCCGCTTGGGCAAGCAGAACATCGTGGCTTTGCGCGAGCCTTCACTTGGGCCATGTTTCGGGCTGAAAGGCGGTGCGGCGGGAGGCGGGTATGCCCAAGTCTTACCCATGGACCGCATCAACTTGCATTTCACGGGCGATTTTCATGCCATCACGTCGGCACACAACATGATTGCGGCGTTGCTGGACAATTACATATACCAGCATCGCGACGAGGGATTCGGCATGAAGGAAGTCGTGTGGAAACGTGTGTTGGACGTGAACGACAGGAACTTGCGCTACATCGTGACCGGCTTGGGCGGCAAAACGAATGGCGTGGCCATGGAAAGCGGTTTCGACATAACACCGGCATCCGAGATCATGGCCATCCTGTGTCTGGCAAAGGACAGTGATGACCTGCGCCGCAGGATAGAAAATATTTTGTTGGGCACGACCATCGATGGAAAGCCCTTCCGTGTGAAGGACATGGGCGTGGCCGGTGCGATTTGCGCGCTCTTGAAGGATGCCTTGCATCCCAACCTTGTGCAAACCACGGAAAACACGCCCGCCATCGTGCATGGCGGCCCGTTTGCCAACATTGCCCACGGCTGCAATTCCATCGTGGCCACGAAACTGGCCATGACGTATGCCGACTATGTGGTGACGGAAGCCGGATTCGGTGCCGACCTCGGGGCGGAAAAGTTCTTCAACATCAAGTGCCGCAAGGCGGGGTTGCAGCCGCGGCTGACAGTGATTGTGGCCACGACGCGCGGCTTGAAGATGCATGGCGGGGTGGCTTTGGAAAAAATCGGGAAACCCGACGCGGAAGGCTTACGCCGGGGATTCGTCAACTTGGACAGGCATGTGCGCAACCTCCAGTCGTTCGGCCAGACGGTGGTGGTTTGCCTGAACCGTTACGACACGGACACGGATAGCGAAATCGCCATGTGCCGTGTGCACTGTGAATCGTTAGGTGTGGGCTTCGCCCTGAACAGCGCGTATGCCGAAGGTGGACGCGGTGCGGAGGAACTGGCGCGGCTCGTGGCAGAAACAATCGAGGCACACCCTTCCGCCCCGTTGTCCTTCACGTATGCCGACGAAGACGACATAGAGACGAAAGCGGAAAAGGTGGCGCGGAATATATACGGGGCCGACGGGGTGACGTTCTCGGCGGGAGCTCGGCGCACTTTGGAACGCATCCGGCATTCAGGCGCGGAAAAGTTTCCCGTGTGCATTGCCAAGACGCAATATTCTTTCTCCGCCGACGCGCATGCGTATGGAGTGCCGACGGGATTTAACATCCATATCCGTGAAGTCGTGCCCAACTTCGGGGCGGAAATGGTCGTGTTGGTCGCAGGCGACATCATGCGGATGCCTGGACTTCCGCGGCATCCGCAAGCGGAACGCATCGACGTGGTGAACGGTGAAATCGTGGGGCTTTCTTGATTCGCGCCGAGGAAGGCTGGTCCTTGCCTTTTTCGCGGTCGTGCTCTTGATTGTTTCCGTGACGGTTTGGGGCGTGTGGACGCGTGGCGGAAAGATGCAGCTTCGCGGGGAGCGGGTCGCTTTTGTTGACTCAATGAACGACGAGGCGGCAAATTGGCTGTTCGTGAACCCGGACAGCGCAGAAGCGTATGCCTGCCGTGCCGAGCGGGCGGCATCCGGTTATTCCGGTGGATTGTGCGAGGCGTGGAACCACCAGATGTACGTGTGTGTCCTGAAGATGGATTTCGACAAATGTGAAAAGCTGTATGGGTGCATTGTGGCGAACACGCATAATGAGATAGAATTGTTCGCGGCCGAGGTGGGAATGATGTGGATTTGCCAGCGCGGTTCGCAGAACAAGGCTTTCTTTGACCATTCCGACCGTGCGATGAGGCATTTGAAGCGGATAACGGACGAAGGCACGGACGGGGAAGGGCGCGGCAAGGCGCGGACCGAACGTGCCACCACCTTGTTCTATCTGGCACAGGCGGCATACCACACGCAACTGTTGCAGGAAAAATCGGCCCAGGATGCCTTGGCCGCTGTCGATACAGAGGGACATATCCGCCGCGACAAGGCTTTGCTTTCCCTTTATTGGTATTTGAACGGTGCCATGGCCGGACAAGGAAGGATGTGGGAAGACGTGGAACAGACGCTGTCCGCTTTCGACAGTTACCTGACCGTGTATTCGCTGGCCACCCATTATGGCTATCCTTATTTCGTGGTCAAGTCGGAACTTTCCTTGGCCGGTTTGTTGGCCGATGCATGGAACTGCAAGGTTGTTGAAGAAAACCGTGCGGCGGAATTGGATTATTTGTACCACTTGTTTTCCGTGGAGAACACGGAGGAGGGGGAACGGTGCGGCTGGCGTCTCCCAATGGAAATGGCCTCGACGGGTTTGGAACAGGCCTTGGGGATTGGCAGCCTGTGGCTCGAAGCGGAAGCCCGCCTGGTATTGGGGGGAGTGGAGTTTGCCGCAGGCAACTATTTGTTCGCGCTTGAAGAATACGGGCAAGTGATTTCCCTTTTGAATGCCCACCACAGAAAATATTATCCCAAAGACAAGGTGCTGTTGGAGATGTATGATGCCTCGGGCGGGAATCCCGCCGGAATTGCGTGGGCCAAAGCGGCCGACACGCAAACCGTGCCGGGCCTGTTGATGGCAGTGCGCGAGCAGTTGAGCCTTACTTATAGCGCGTTGGACGACAAGCCTGCATCCGACTATAACCGCAATGCCTACCTGGATTTGTTGGATTTCACGCGCCAAGACCGTTCCTTGGAAAGCCGGGTGCATGCCGCGGCGCAGGACAACCGGGCATTGGAGGCAGCCTTGCGGGCGGTGGTCGTGTTGTCCTTGCTTTTTTCCGTGTCCTTGATTCTTTATGCCCGGAAATGGAGGAAGCGCGACATGCGGCAACACCAGCTCTTGGACGACATGTCCCGGTGGTTCATGGATGTGGCTTCCGGCATGCCGGGGCATGATGCGGCCACGGCTGTGGAGGCCTATCCTTGGATGAAAAGGGAAAAGAGAATTTTGGAGGAAGTCTTGCGCCCCTATGTGGCATGGGCGAAGAAAAACCGGACGATTTCTGGCGAGACGGACGAAGAACGCGAACGCATCCATGACGAGATTGCCCGGATCGGCCTGCGCACGGAACGGCACAAGAGGGAAAACATCAGGAAGCGCGCGAAAGTGTCGCTGGTACACGACGTGTTGCCGTTGATAGGGCGCATCCTTCATGCCGTGGACAGCATGAAGGCGCACGGCACAGGAGCGGGGACGTTGGACTACGTGGAAGAGCTGGCCGATGAAATCAACCGCCACAATGAAGTGCTGACGGAGTGGATCCGTTTGAACCAAGGCGAGCTCGCGCTGGCAGTTGAAAGCTTTTCCGTGCAACCGTTGTTCGAGTTGTTGTCACGTGGCGAACTTTTGTTTCGCAAGAAAGGTGTCGCGTTGCGGGTCGTGCCCACGGAACTTTGGGTGAAGGCCGACAAGGCATTGACATTTTTCATGTTGCACACCTTGGCCGACAACGCCCGCAAGTTTACGCCGACGGGCGGCACAGTGGAAGTGAGGGCGGAAGAGTTGGCGGATGCCGTGGAGATTTCTGTGGCCGACACCGGATGCGGCCTTTCGGAAGAAGACATGGCCGTGATTCGTTCTTCGAAAGTCTATGATGCTTCCAAGATTGGCCGACGGGGCGACGGGCAAGGGCAAAAAGGGCATGGTTTCGGCCTGTTGAACTGCAAAGGAATCATTGAAAAGTATCGCAAGGCAGGCGGGCCGTTCGGAGTGTGCCGTTTCCAGGTGGAAAGCCGTTTGGGAGAAGGATGCCGTTTTTCGTTCCGCCTGCCCAAGGGGGTAATGCGCACCTGGATGGTGTGGGCGGCATTGTCATGGGGCGTTTGCGAGGTCTCCGGGGCCGACGGGTTGCGGTCGGCGGCCTCGTATGCGGATTCCGTCTATTTCGCCAATATCAATGGCGATTATGCGCGGGGTATCCAGATGGCCGATACGGCTTTCCGTATCATCAATGCTTATTATGCCGCTTCGCTTCCTGTTTCGTGCCGGGAAGAAATGCTGACGACAGACGGTGGCGGGGAAGAGGAGTTGAGTTGGTGGGCTGCGGGCGTGAAGGCCGACTATCATTTGATCATGGGGCTTCGGAACGAGGTGGCCATTGCCGCCTTGGCACTCCGCCGTTGGGACGTATATGGCTTCAACAATTTCCAGTTCTCCCATCTATACAAGTTGCTTACGAAGGACAGTTCGTTGGACAGTTTTTACCTCCAGCAACGCCAGGCACGGTCGGCGCTGAACATGGGCATTGTCTTGTTGGTCTTGTTGGTTTCATTGTTTGGCTTGTCGGCATACGTCGTCTATTTCCGGCGGCGCATCTTGTTCCGTTTCAATGCCATGCAGGTGCTTGAGGTCAACCGCTCGTTGTTGAGTGCGGCTGGGAGTTGTGCCCTTTCTGAAGATGACGGCGGGAAGGCGATGCACCGCATGCTTTCCGTGGCACTGTCCGGGCTGGGCGAACTTCATGGCATCAGGGGGTTACGGCTTTTGTTGCGTCCGGAACAGGAGAAAGGACGGTATGCGTCAGCGGGCATGGGCATCCCGGAAATGGACGGTGTTTTGAAACAGGCTTATGAGAGCGGGGCAGACGTGGCCGACCCGGTAGCCAACATACATGCCTATCCTCTGTTGTTGCGGAAAGGGAAAGAGGGAGATACTTTTTGTTTCGGTGCCGTGGCCATGGATTACGGGGATTACCGCATGCGGAAGGAAGATTTTGTTTTTGAGCGTTATGTGGTGAATTACCTGTCCATCATGCTTTATGAAACAATCGTGCTGAGGGGGTTGGAGCAGACCGACGTGGAAACGGCGCAAGAGGAAAGGCGGCGCGCCTTGTTCGAAGAGAACAGGTTGAGGGTGCAAAACCAGATTTTGGACAATTGCCTTTCCTCCATCAAGCATGAGTCCATGTATTATCCCAGCCGTATAAAACAGATTGTACACGGAATGCGGGAATGCCGGACTGCGGATGCCGTGACGGAAAGGATTGGCGATTTGCGGGAGGTAGTGACATATTATGAAGAGGTTTACACCTTGCTTTGCGCACAAGCCGACCGTCAAGTGGAAACGTCGTATTTCAAATGTTTGTCTCTGACACCGGGGGGCATTGTCGAGGAATGGCTCAGGCTGGCAAGCCGGATGGCCGCACACGGGACGTGTGCGATTGACGTGCGCGGGGAAAACCTGTGCGCGGATGATGTGCGCATATCGGCCGACAATGTCCTGACGGCCCATCTGCTGGAGACGCTGACCAAGGAATGGGTATCCAGGTGTGGGGAAGCTGCAGGGGGATGGTTGAAACTGGGGGCGGAAGCGGACAGGCGTTTCGTGCGTTTTTCCCTTTCGGCCTCGTGGGACGCTTTCCCACCGGGGAGCACGGACGGTTTGTTTTATTCCGGCAAAGCGCATTATCCTTATTTGCTGTGCAAGGAGGCAATGAGGGAACAAGACCGTCTGAATAATTTTTGTGGCTGCCGCATAGAGGCACTAAACGTGCCCGGCGGTGGAAGCCTGGTTTGGTTTACTTTGCCAAGAAATGAAGGAGGAAAACAAATATGAAGCCATTTAAGGTAGTCATCGTGGAAGACGTAAAATTGGAGATGAAAGGCACGTTGGAAATCCTGCGCACTGAAGTTCCCGAGGCGGAAGTCATCGGGACGGCAATGAACGAGGAAGAGCTGTGGGCAGGGTTGCGGGTGCATGTCCCCGAGCTATTGTTGCTCGATTTGGGGCTTGGTGGTTCTACTACCGTGGGTATAGACATCTGCCGTCAGGCGAGACAGAAATACCCCGACATGCGCATACTGATTTTCACAGGCGAGATTCTCAATGAACGGCTTTGGGCGGATGCTTTGAAAGCCGGAGCGAACGGCATTATCCTGAAGGCTGGCGAACTGATTACGCGCTGGGACGTGTGTCAGGCTATGGAAGGGAGAAATTATGTGTTCAACCAGCCTGCCCTGAAAGTCGTCGTGGAACGTTTCATGCAATCCGTGGAGACGGAATGGCGGCAAAAGGATGCCCTGTTGCGGTATGAAATTGATGAATACGACGAACGTTTCCTGCGGCATTTGGCCTTGGGCTACACCAAAGAGATGATTACCAACTTGCGTGGCATGCCGTTCGGGGTGAAAAGTTTGGAGAAAAGGCAGAACGACTTGGCTTCGCGATTGTTTTCACCTTCCGAACAGGGCGGAATCAACGCCACGCGTTTGGTGGTCAGGGCATTGCAACTGCATATCATAGACTTGGAACATTTGGAGCCAGATGAAGAATAACAGGACAGACATGGGACAAACGGACGGGACTTGTGCATCATGGTGCCTGGCGGTTTTGCTGGCGTTGCATTTCTTGTGCTTCCCCGCGTCGTGGTTGGGGAATGCGGCGGGAATGCCGTGGGGCAACCTGATGTCCGTGGAAGGCATCCGCTGGTATTGCGCCCACATACCGTCTATTCTGTGCACCCCGGTGTTGGCCTACGTGGTTCCGCTCATCGTGTTGGCCGGTGCCGTGGAGCGGTCTGGTGTCGGGGAAATGTTGCGCTCCCGTTTCTCTTCGGGGCATTTCCACCTCACTTACCGCCAGCGGCGGGCGTTAGGTTTCTCCTTCGGTTTTTTCCTGCTTGTCATGGTTGCCGTCATTTTGTCGGTCAAGGGGCCGATGCCCGTGCTGCTTAGCGTCACAGGGCGTGTCTATCCGTCTCCTTTTTTTAATGCGCTTTATCAGAGCGTTCCTATGGGGCTGACATTTGCCATGATGGCCTATGCCTCCTTATGCGGGCACTTGAGGGGATGGCATGAATGCCTGTCGGTCTTGTATTGGGGCGTGGGGCGGCATGCCGTGTGGCTTTTCATCACGGTGTTGTCGGTTTGGCTTTTCAAGGTGTCCGCGTATGTGTGTGGGATGTGGGAAGTGCCCGCAGGTTTATGAACCGGTTAATGGAATAATATGGTAGAAAGAGATTTATTGAAGGATTTGAATGACAGGCAGCGCGAAGCTGTGGAGTATATCGACGGTCCGTCGCTGGTGATTGCGGGGGCAGGGTCGGGGAAGACGCGCGTGTTGACCTATAAGATAGCCTATCTGTTGCAACAGGGCATGATGCCTTGGAATATCTTGGCACTGACTTTTACGAACAAGGCCGCGCGGGAGATGAAGGAACGCATCGCCGGCCTGGTGGGCAAGGAGTTGGCGGGCGGGATTTGGATGGGCACGTTCCATTCCGTCTTTTCGCGCATCTTGCGGATGGAAGCCGACAAAATCGGTTTTTCGTCCCGTTTTACCATTTACGACCAGGCAGACTCCGTAAACTTGGTGAAGACGATTATCCGCGAAATGGGGCTGGATGATAAGGTCTATAAACCATCTACCGTGGCGGCGCATATATCCCAGGCCAAGAACCGCCTGATAGGGGCGGAAGCTTACTTGGCGGATGCAAAGACCCAACAATATGACGCGATGGCGAAGATACCGAGGACGGGCGATATCTATTTGCGCTATGTGGCACGTCTGCGGCAGGCTGATGCCATGGATTTCGACGATTTGTTGTTTTATACGTTTCGCTTGCTGACGGATTGTCCGGACGTGCGCGACCGTTATGCTGACAGGTTTGATTTTGTCCTAGTGGATGAGTACCAAGATACAAACTATGCGCAGCATTGCATCGTTTGGGAACTGACGCGCAAGAAACAAAAGGTTTGTGTAGTGGGAGATGATGCTCAAAGTATTTATAGCTTTCGTGGAGCAAATATAGATAATATTCTTACTTTCAGACGGAAATATGACGGGGCGCAGATTTTCAAGTTGGAACAGAATTATCGTTCGACGAAGAACATTGTCGCAGCGGCAAACAGCTTGATCAGTCATAATGAGCGACAAATCCCCAAGGACGTGTTCAGCGAAAAAGAAGCCGGCGAGCCTATCCGTGTCTATGCCGCATACAGCGACATCGAGGAAGCCGAAATCGTGGCGAACAAGATTGCGGAATTGCATCGGCGGGAGAAGTTGGACTATGACGCCTTCGCCATCCTTTACCGTACGAATGCGCAGAGCCGCACTTTCGAAGAGGCGTTACGCAAGCGTGGCATGCCTTACCGCATCTATGGCGGCCTGTCGTTTTATCAACGGAAAGAGATAAAGGATGTGATTGCTTATTGTCGGTTGACGGTGAATCCTCACGATGAAGAAGCCTTCAAGCGGGTGGTGAACTATCCAGCACGGGGGATAGGGCAGACCACAGTGGGGAAAATCAAGGACGCGGCTTCCGAGGGGAACACCAGCCTGTGGAACGTGGTGATGAACCCGGAAGAATATGGTTTGTCTGTCAATAGAGGGACATTGGCCAAGTTGAAGGCCTTCGCGGAAATCGTGGGCGGCTTCATCGCGCAAGCGGAAAAAATGGATGCCGCTTTCATGATTCAGCAGATTATCCGGGAAAGTGGCATGATGAAAGACATTTTCCAGGATTCAAGCCCGGAAGGGATGAGCCGGCAGGAGAACGTGCAGGAGTTGCTGAACGGGGTGCAGGAGTTCGTGGCAGGGCGTTTAGAGGCCGGGCAGGATGCAAGCCTTGGCGAGTTCCTGCAGGAAGTGTCCCTGTTGAGCGACATGGACGAGGATGATGGGAGCGACAGCCGCAAGGTGACGCTCATGACCATCCATTCGGCCAAGGGTTTGGAATTTCCGGCCGTGTTCATCGTAGGCATGGAGGAAAATTTGTTTCCTAGCCCGCGGTCAAGTAATAGTCCAATGGAATTGGAGGAGGAGCGTAGGCTTTTTTACGTGGCCATTACCCGTGCCGAGCAATATTGTTTTTTGAGTTTCGCGCGAAGCCGGTTCCGCTACGGGCAGACGGAGTTCAGCAATCCGAGCCGTTTCCTGCAAGACATAGACCCGCGTTATGTGGTGATGGACCAAGGGGGTGGTTTTTCCTCCGGCATGGGAAGCCAAGTCCGTTTTACGGAAGCAGGAAGCCGCCGCAGAACCTCGGAACGTCAGCAACGCGAATTGTGGGAGAACCATGGGCGTTCAGACCTTTCCATGCGGGTGACGGCCAAAGTCACGGGGTTGAAGCCCTCTTTGGAACGTTTCGCTTCCGGGCAGGGAACGCAACCTTCCTCCTGTAAGCCAGTCAGCCCCTCGGTAGGCGTTTCGGGCGACCTGCGGGTCGGCGCACGGATTGAACATGAGCGTTTCGGACTGGGCGTTATAAAAGCCATTGAAGGAAGTGGGGAGAATGTCAAAGCCACCGTAGAGTTCCAAAACACCGGTGTCAAGCAGTTGTTGCTGCGTTTTGCGCGTTTCAAGGTCTTGGAATAGGATTCCGGCAAGCGAAAACAGCAATCTTCAAGAAATATGGTCCATGGGGCGGGGAGGGTATGGCTGTCCGTGCACAGGCCGCGGGCGGGCAGTCACAGCTCCGGTATGTGTGGATGGGGGTGTATGCGCTTAAAAACGTTAAATAGTGTATGTGTTTTGGGGAATTGGCGAGTCAAGTTCGTAATCGTTCTATGAAATTAACCAAAAGTATAAACAGAATAAAAGCAATGATGAAAAAACTTTCTTTATGGTTTGCGTCCATGTTCTTCTTCGGAGGCGGAAGCATGATAGCCCAAGGGACTTTCGTGCATCCGGGATTGTTGCATTCCGAGCAAGACATTGAGCAAATCAGGCAAAAGCTGGCAGACAATGACCCGCAAACGGTAGCGGCTTTCGACGTGTTGAAAAACAGTTGGGTTGCCGCTAAACCCGAGACAGACATTTGGGGCGTGACGGAATATATCAAGCGCGGTATCGCTGGTGATGAGAATTACATGAATGCTTATCGGAATGCGGCCAAGGCGTATCAATGCGCACTGTTGTGGAAACTCACCGACGACAGGCAATGGGCCAACCGGGCCATTTATGTGTTGAACCAGTATTCCCTGATTACCAAAGGTATCGGCGGGAATACCAACCAATCGCTCGTACCAGGTTTTATCGGCTATCAGTTCTTGAATGCCGCTGAATTGTTGCGCGACTATGACGGATGGGCGAAAGAAGATTTCGAACGTTTTAAACAATGGATGATCGACGTGTGGTTTACCACGGCGCAAGATTTTCTGGAGCGTCGGCACGACACTGTGACCCGCGAGGGAAACTGGTATCATTACCATAGCAACTGGGGGCTGGGCAACGCCGTGTTCTGCGTGTCGTTGGGCGTGTTTGCCGACCTGCCGGACATTTATAATTATGGCATGTGGTGGATTAAGGAAGGACCGGGCAACGAATCGCTTTATGTGGGCGACAGCCATCCTTGGAAGACCGACCAAGGCATGTGCGGATATGGCTGGGGATTGATTCCTTGGTTTCACAAGGATGAGCGAGGCCCGCTGGGGTATTTGAACCAAATGCAGGAAAGTGGTCGCGACCAAGGGCATGCCATGGCCGCGCTCGGATTGCTGTCATACGCCCTTCAGACGGCTTACAACCAAGGTGACAATGCGTTTTGCAATTTGTATAACCCGTTGATTCCAGGCATGGCGGGCAAGGCGATGGTGGCCGGGGCGGCCGAATACGTGGCCATGTACAATTGCAACCAAGTGGATCCGGCCGATATCCCTTATCTTACAAATTGGTGGATGGGGGGATTGAGCGGCACGGCGCGCGGGCAAAAACGTCCGATATGGCAGCTTTTCGTGAATCATTACGAGAACCGGATGGGCATTCCGATGGACTATTGCAAGCGTATGACCGCCATTGTGGGTATTGAGCATGGTGGCGACAACACATACGGGGTGAATAGCGGCGGATACGACCACACGGGATATGGCACACTGATGCACAATGACAAGCCTGTGACAGAGGAAAACAAGCCGACAATCCTTTCGCCGGAAGTGGTCTGCGACGGTGAAACGCGCCCATACGCTGAAATGAAGAATGTGCCCAAAGGCACTCAAATGACACTCCGTGCCGTGTTGCCCGACGGTGAGACAGACACAGGGAATTGGGAATGGGAAGACGGGGTGAAAGGTAACAGCCGCGACATCACGGCCAACACTTCGGGGCTGTATCGTCTTTACTACACGAATGCCAATGGCGTGAAGAGCACACAAATGTTTTGCATTTCCGTGAGTGGGGAAGGCATCCGCGCCACGCTGACCCCATGGGTGGAATACGAAGGGGTGCGCATGACGAACACGACAGAATTCAGTGCCGTGGCAGGGCGGGAAGTGACGCTCGGTGCGGATTATGCCAATTGGAATTATGTGTCCGGCACACGCTGGTATGACGACAACGGGAGACTGCTTGCCACATCCGGTTCCTACACTTTCACGCAAGAGGCCAAAGACCGTGTTATCCGCGTGGTGGTGACCAACGAGTCCGGAGTGCAGATTGAACAGAAATTTACAATCAAAAATTCCGTCGTGATTCCCACGCTAAAAGTCAACAACGAACCGCAGGACGGGCTTAGCGCGATGATACCGGCAGGATGCTCCGTGACGATGATGGGGAAAACCACTTCCATACGTTATCGCAACGGGGTTTATACATGGGACTCTGGAGAGCATACGGATTCCCTCTATTTTGAAAATGTGCAATCGTGCATGGAACGTCATTTGGACTGGGTGGATAATTCTTCCGCATCGCGCATCTATGAGGCGAGCTTCGACTTTGTGGTCAATGTCTATGAAGAAGGAAAACATTTGAATGACGGTTATTACCGGATTAAAGACCGTTCAACGGGCAATTACTTGAGCAGCAAAGATATGTCGTTTGACGCCATGGACAACGAGGCCGATTCGACCGCCTACGTTTGGCACATTTCATGGGATGACAAGACGCTGCGTTACAATGTCTATACACACAACGATTCGGCTTACATCAACTATACGGGCAAGCTGACAGCCCGGAGCTACAATCGTGAGCGTGGTAGTTTCTTCTTTTACAAAATGGCGGGCGACGGCGAAATAGCATGCAATTTCCAGATTTCAGAAGACTATGGACATACGTTTTGGGGAATTGACGGCGGGACGTTGGTTTGTGACCAAGCAACGGAAATGCCATTAGATTTCACGTTTGTATTAGAGCCTGTGTCTGGAGTTGGCGGTGGAGAGACTATGATATCCGGAGTCGAAGCAGAGGATGGAAGCTTGTCTGTGGAGATGGGGGCATCAGGTGTGATAGTGAAATCGACACGTGGAGCGCGTGTCGTGCTCTATACTTTGGCCGGCATTCCGGTGGGCGACTTCCGCTTTGGGGCAGGAAGCCATCAAGTGGATATATCTTCTTTGGCGAAAGGAGTTTACGTGCTTCGTGCTGCGGACGGCGTAAATAGTCGGACACTGAAATTTGCCAAGTGACAGTATCTTTAAGTTGGCGGATGCCCCGGGATGGTGCAACAAGTGTGCATTTCCCGGGGCATCTTGCTTTTTTCCAGCCTTTCCCTGACAGAGATAATAGAAAATTGGAAACAGTTTTGAAATTAGCGCGTAATAATTAGGGATGGGATTCCGATTTTGGTTTTCTTAGGCACTGTTCCTGATATTCGTCAGTTGTTAAATCCCCAAGATTGGGAACAGTTCCAGGATTCGGCCAAGCTTTGTCCGTCAACTAGGTTCTTTAGCGTTTAGCGATTGTTTTCAGGGCTTTTCTTTTGGCAGATGCAATGCTTGGAGATATGCCTTGAGGAATCATATCCAAACATAGTGTCAATTCTGTGCATAATTCAGGATAAGGCTTACACATCCTTGCCGCAAGTTTTATCATGGAGGAACGCGCACTGACGTATTCTTTTGTGTCAGTGATGTGTTTTAAGCAGAAATCCAACAAATCACTGTTTGGCTCACCCGCTATAGGAAGGTCTGAAAGAATGGCCAATATCAATCCGCGACGGAAACAAGTTGCCGCAGAGGTGGCCATGCGAACTATTTCTGCATACTTGGGAAGCAGATAGACATTTTTGTCTGTTTGTGAAAGATGGGTGAGTATCCATGCCGCATTGTAAGCCGCACGGTTGTCGGCGGCTTGCATCATCATGGCAAATGTATCCTCTATGCCACGTTCATCGTGGTGCAAATCACGCGCAATGGCCATGACCTGTGCCTTTGAAAGGCGTGAATCCCAATGAATCCCATTTCCAAACATATTGTCATTTGTCTGATTTTCCTGCATAATCCTTCAACCTTTTGGGATTTTTGGGAAACCAGCCTTTCAGTACGCGCTTGCGTTGGTCGAACACTTCGAGGATGCCCCAAAAGGAGGAGAAGGAAATTACGCCGAAAATGATGCTCAGATAGATGTTTTCAAGGCAAAGGGATACTCCTGCACATACAATACCTGCGACAAGAAAAGCCCACCAGCATTTGGTGCCGAAATAATATTCCCCTTTGATGACCAATGGATGGAAAAGTCCGATGATAAGGAATGTCGCCAGTCCGATGAGGATGCCCATATAGTTCATGCTTGTCCGTGTTGTTGGTGATGTGTCTGCAAAGGTAAGATTTTATTTTGATATAGCAAATGTTGGGCTAGTCCGCGCACGAAAAGGTAAAGCAAAAAGGCGAGCCACAACGCGTGGTTGTGCCAAATGGTAGCCAAGCAGAGATAAACGGCAAAAAATGTAAGCATGGCACAAGTCATAGACCACAGCATGTAGCGTGTGGCTGTAAGCCCGATGAACACACCGTCCCAAACAAATGCCGACAACCCGGCAATGGGAATCAGTACGGCCCAAGGGAGATAAGCCGACGCGGTGGAAACCACGGACGGTTCGTTGGTGAGCAATGACATGAACTGTGCACCGCCAAACAGATACAAGAAGGTGAAGCCGGCAGCCACCATGCATCCCCAAAAGAAAAGATTCCTAATGACCACTCTTAATCCCGCATAATCCTTCGCCCCGGCACATTTCCCGGAAAGGGCTTCGCCCGCAAAGGCAAAGCCGTCCATGAAATAGGAATAGAGCGTGAAATATTGCATCAAAAGGGCATTGGCCGCCAAGATGTATTCACCTTGGCGGGAACCGGCGGAAGTGAAATAGAGCGTGACGGCCACCAAGCAAAGTGTGCGCAGGAAAATGTCGCGGTTCACCGTAAAGAAACGCCGGAGCGCTTCGCGACGGACGATTTCGCGTATCGCGAAAACGGGCCTGAGATGTAATTTGCGAAACATGCGTCGGCAATAGAACAGGGACAATAGCAGGCCGCAATATTGGGCAATGAGCGTTCCTAAAGCCACGCCGCTTACCCCCCAATGAAAGACAAATACAAATATCAGACTGGCCACAATGTTGGCCACATTTTGAAATAATGCCGCATATAGCGGATAACGGGCATTTTGCAGGCCGATGAACCAGCCCGTCAGGCTGTAAAGGCCGAGTACCGCCGGGGCACCCCACACACAAATCCGGAAATAGGTCGAAACATAATCGGCAATAGTGTTTGTTGGCGACATGACAAACAAGGCCAGGCGGAGCAAGGGGATTTGCAACAGCAGGACAAACAAGGCGATTCCGGCAGAGGCAAGCAGGGAACGATACAACAGATTTTGCATCGCCTGGGAATCATTTGCACCGTATGCCTGTGATGTCATCCCGCTGGTGCCCATGCGCAGGAATGCGAAAATCCAATATATCATATTGAAGATTGTGCCTCCAATGGCAATGGCACCGATATAGGACGCAGAGCCGAGATGCCCTACAATGGCCAAGTCCGTCAGCCCGAGTAGCGGTACGGTGATGTTGGACAGGATAGAGGGAAGGGCAATGTGGAGAATCTCCTTATGGTAATGTTTGTTCATCTTGTACAATCTTCAATATTTAAAGTTGGTGCAAAGGTAGAGAATTTTAAGTGGCGAAACCACCAATCGTCATGAAATGTAGCCATTTTGAGGCCATAGTGGCCGTTTGCCCATCATGCGGAATGACAGCGTGGGCGGGAAAACCTTTCCGACCCTTCTGAGCCACCTCCCTGCTAGGCGAAAAAAACACGGAACATTCCGGATGGCTGCGATGGGGTTCACACCCACGGGGCGCAACGCCCCTCATCCGGGCATATCAACAAATGCCGCAGGCATCTCTTGGGAAGCCTGCGGCATCGGGAATGCGCTTTTATGTTACGCAGTTTACTTCACTGCCATCTTGTCGATGCGCTTCTGATGGCGGCCACCTTCGAAGTCGGTGGCAAAGAACTCGTCCATAATCTTGCGCGCCATGTCGGTATCGATGAACCGCCCCGGCATGACCAGGACGTTGGCATCGTTGTGCTGGCGGCACAAGTGTGCAATTTCCGGAATCCAACTCAGTCCGGCACGGATGCCCTGGTGCTTGTTCAGGGTCATGCTGATGCCTTCGCCACTGCCACAAATGGCTATGCCCGGATAGCATTCGCCGTTTTCCACGGCGAGAGCCAGGGGATGGGCATAGTCTGCATAGTCGCAGCTGGCTTCCGAGTCGGTGCCGAAGTCGCGATAGGCATAACCCTTTTCAGCCAAGTATTGCTTGACGAACTGTTTGAGGGCAAAGCCTGCGTGGTCTGAAGCCAGACCCACTGTCTTGACCTGCATCATCAGAGCATGGCTTTAACTTGGTTATATACGTTCTGTGCAGTGAAGCCGAGTTTCTCGTCGAGCACCTTGTAGGGTGCGGAGAAACCGAAGCTTTCCAAGCCGAATACTTTGCCATTGGCACCCACCAAACCTTGGAGGTTGACGGGCAGTCCGGCGGTGAGGCCGAAGATCTTGGCACCGGCGGGCAGTACGCTCTCTTGGTAAGCGGCATCTTGGCTGCGGAACAAGCCTTCGGACGGGCAGCTGACGATGCGCACTTTCACGCCGTCGGCACGCAGCAAGGCGGCACCGGCCACGAGGGTGGACACTTCGGAGCCAGAAGCCACGAGGATGACATCAGGATTCTCGTCGGAACCGGCCACGATGTAGGCGCCTTTGGCCGACTGGGCATAGTCGTTCCCAGTCGGGAGCATTTCGATGTTCTGACGAGAGAGGATGAGAGCCGACGGGGTGTCGGTGTTCTCCATGGCAAGCTTCCAGCAAGCAGTGGTCTCTTCTGCATCGGCCGGACGGAGCACGAGCAGGGAGTTTTGGCCATGGTGGTTCTTCAGTTTTTCCATCAGGCGGATTTGGGCTTCCTGTTCTACTGGTTCGTGGGTCGGTCCGTCTTCACCTACGCGGAATGCGTCATGTGTCCAAATGAACTTGACAGGCACTTGCATGAGGGCTGCCATGCGGACAGCAGGCTTCATGTAGTCGGAGAATACGAAGAACGTGCCGCAAGCCGCGATGACACCGCCATGGAGCATCATGCCGATGCTGCAGCAAGCCATCGTGAGTTCGGCCACACCGGCTTGGAAGAAGGCACCGCTAAAGTCGCCGGATGTAAAGGCGTGGGTCTTCTTCAGGAATCCATCAGTCTTGTCTGAGTTGGACAAGTCGGCGGAAGCGCAAATCATGTTGGGCACTTGTTCGGCCAATACGCCCAAGACGGCAGCCGAAGCATTGCGGGTGGCATCGCCGGCTTTCTGCTGGACGGCAGCCCAATCCACTTGGGGAGTCTTACCGCTGAACCATTCGGCCTGCTGTGCGGCCTTTTCAGGATTCTCGGCAGCCCATGCCTTTTCCTCTTCGTAGCGGGCGGACACGATGCCTTTCAATTCCGCAGCACGGTTGGCGTAGAGCTCCTTCACGTCGTCGAAGATGACGAACGGGTTTTCGGGGTCCGCGCCCAAGTTGACCATGGTATTTTTGTAGGCATCACCACCGAGCGGCGCACCGTGTGTCTTGCAGTTGTGCTCGTAGGACGAGTTGTCGGCCTTGCGGGCCCCCTTGCCCATGATGCACTTACCGATAATCAGTGTCGGGCGTTTGCTTTCAGCCTTGGCTGCCTTCAAAGCTTCGCGGATTTCATCGCAATCGTTGCCGTTGATTTCAATGACGTTCCAATTCCATGCGCGGTATTTCATGGCCGTGTCTTCGCTGGTCACGTCCTTGGTTTCGGTGGAAAGCTGGATGTCGTTGGAGTCGTAGAACATGATAAGGTTGTCCAACCCGAGGCAACCGGCGATGCGTCCTGCGCCCTGTGAGATTTCTTCCTGTACGCCGCCATCGGAGATGTAGGCATAGATGGTTTCCTTTGCAAAAGTAGGATTGCCGGTGCGGGCAGCCAGGAATTTGGCTGCGATGGCGGCACCCACGGCAAACACATGGCCTTGTCCGAGCGGGCCAGAAGTGTTTTCAATGCCGCGCATGACATCCACTTCGGGGTGTCCCGGGGTGGGAGAACCCCATTGGCGGAGTTGCTGCAATTCATCGAGCGAGAACTTGCCAATCAGAGCCAATTGCGAATAGAGCATGGGTGCCATGTGGCCGGGGTCGAGGAAGAAACGGTCACGGCCTTCCCATCTTGGGTTTTCGGGGTCGTATTGCAGGAATTCCGAATACAACACGTTGATGAAGTCGGCACCGCCCATGGCACCGCCGGGGTGTCCGGATTTCGCTTTTTCTACCATCGAGGCAGCCAAGATACGAATGTTGTCGGCTGCGTGGTTCATTACTTGTTTGCTGTTCATGTGAATAAGAAATTTATTAAGTTAGGTTTTTATTTCTTGAATTGGACGGCTGCTTCTTCAATGGGCAGTCCGGCCTTGTAATTCTCAATGTAGGCATTGAATCCGGCCACGTCTTCTGCCGTGGGAGAAATTTCGATGCCGGCATCTCCGGCGAACACTTGTTCGTCAAGGAAATCGGCAAGGGATTGTCTCTTCACGTTGTTCACCAAATAAGAGGCCAGCAAAGCAATGCCCCATGCGCCGCCTTCTCCGGCTGTATTCATCACCGAAATGGGCGAATTGATGGCTGCGGCAAGGATGCGCTGGCCTACGCCTTTGGTGCGAAACAGACCTCCGTGACCCGTGATGCGGTCAACTTTGATTTTCTCTTCCTTGAACAGAATGTCGTTGCCGATTTTGAGCACACCGACAGAAGCATACAAATTGGCCCGCATGAAGTTGGCAAGGGTAAACTTGTTGTTGGCAGAGCGCACGAACAAGGGGCGGCCTTCAGCGAGTCCCGTGACGGGTTCGCCCGAGAAATAGTTATAGGAAATAAGTCCGCCGCAGTCGGCACTGCCCGTGAGTGCATGGTTGTAGAGTTTGCCGTAAAGCTCATCCATGTTGACAGGGATACCCAACAGTTCCTGGTATTCTTTGAATATGTTAACCCATGCGTTGAGGTCGGACGTGCAGTTGTTGCAATGCACCATGGCCACGAGGCTGCCGTCCGGGGTGGTTACCATGTCAATCATTTCGTAAGGCTTGGACAAGTCCTTTTCGAGCACAATCATGGAGAAAGAAGATGTGCCGGCCGATACGTTGCCGGTGCGTTGCTTGACAGCGTTGGTAGCTGCCATGCCCGTACCAGCGTCGCCTTCGGGCGGGCATACGGGGATGCCGGCTTTCAGATGGCCGGAGACATCGAGTTTCTTGGCTCCTTCCAAAGTAAGGGAACCAGCATTCTCTCCAGCTACCAGCACTTTGGGCAGGATGTCCGTGAGTTTCCAACTATAGCCTTTGGGAGCAATCAAGTTGTCGAACTTTTCTACCATCTCGGCTGAATAGTTCTTTGTGGCCGGGTCGATAGGCAGCATGCCTGAAGCATCACCGATGCCCAATACCTTTTTGCCGGTGATTTGCCAATGCACATATCCGGCCAATGTGGTCAGGTAGTCGATGTCTTTGACATGTTCTTCGTTGTCCAGGATCGCCTGGTAAAGGTGGGAGATGCTCCACCGCAAGGGAATGTTGTAAACGAACAGTTCCGACAAGGCGGCAGCTGCCTGTCCGGTATTGGTGTTTCTCCATGTACGGAACGGCACGAGGATTTCTTCCTTCGTGTTGAAAGGCATGTAGCCGTGCATCATGGCACTGATGCCGATGGCAGCCAGCGACTCGATTTCGATGTCGTATTGTTCTTTCACGTTGGCGCGGAGGTCGGCATAGCAATCTTGCAAGCCATACCAAATCGCTTCGATGCTGTATGTCCAAAGCCCGTCCACCAATTGGTTTTCCCATGTGTGGCTTCCTTGGGCAATGGGCTTGTTTTCCGGGTCTATCAAGACGGCTTTGATGCGTGTGGAACCGAATTCGATTCCCAGGATGGCTTTGCCGGACTCGATGACTGACTTAGCGTCTGAATTCATATTAAAAAGTGGTTTTAAGTAGATAATAAGGTTGAAACAGGAAAAGGAAACGTCCCGGCGGGCGTCGCCAACCGGGCGTTTCCCATTTTATGTCTGTTTACGGAAGTTTAGCACAATGCCTTGTTCAGCATGTAATAGACTTCGTTCATGCGGAGTTCTTTCTTGAACCCTTCGATGGTCGTTTCCTTGCCGATGTGAATCATCTCGATACCTGCGATTTCGGCATAGTCTTCCCAATATTCGGCCGTAAGGTCGTACGAGAAGCAAGAGTGGTGTGTGCCACCTGCCAAAATCCATGCACCGGCACCCACTTCGAAGTTGGGTTGCGGAATCCACAAAGCGGAAGCCACGGGCAACTTGGGCAGAGGTTTCGGTTCGATGCATTCCACATCGTTCACAATGAGACGGAAGCGGTTGCCAAGGTCAACGACTGTGGCTGTGCAACCTGCGCCGGTCTTTGAAGTGAACACGAGACGTGCGGTCTGGCTCTTGCGAATGCCGATGCCGAGGAAGTGTACTTCCAAACGAGGCTTTTGGGCTGCGATGAGCGGGCAGACTTCCAGCATGTGGGCTTGCAGGATGGCACTGTTCGCACCATCGAAATTTAGTGTATAGTCTTCCAGGAAAGAGCAGCCGTTGGGCAGGCCTTGGTTCATCACCCATACCGAGCGGTAGAGGGCGGCGGACTTCCAGTCGCCTTCGGCGCCGAAACCATAACCTTCAGCCATCAGGCGTTGTGAGGCCAAGCCGGGGATTTGATCGAAGTGGCTGCCGTCGGTCTGACCCAGGTCGTCGAAGTTCGTGGTGAAGCCTTTGGCACCTTTGTCCTTCAGGATGGCGCGGAGAGCCAACTCTGCCTTTGCCGAGTTCCAAACCTTTTGGTAAGCTTCGGTGCGTCCGTCTTCCAATTCCTTGTCGTGGTCATACAAGCGGAAATATTCATCGACCAAAGCTTTTACGTCTTCGTCTTTCACTTTGCTGTGGTATTCCATCAATTCGCTGGCAGGGCAGTAGTCCACGTGGTAACCCATGCGCTGTTCGGCTTCGACCTTGTCGCCGTCGGTGACGGCCACGTTGTTCATTTGGTCGCCGAAGCGGATAATCAACATGTCTTGTGCATCTGCCCATGCGGCGCAGACACGCATCCACACGGCAATCTTATGCTGGGTGGCTTCATCCTGCCAATAGCCTACGACCACTTTGCGGCGGATGCGCATTCGGGTGCAGATGTGGCCGAATTCACGGTCGCCGTGGGCGGACTGGTTGAGGTTCATGAAGTCCATGTCCATCGTGTCCCAAGGAATTTCCTTGTTGAACTGAGTGTGGAGGTGGAGCAAGGGTTTCTTCAATTGCTGCAAGCCATGGATCCACATCTTGGCCGGAGAGAATGTGTGCATCCATGTGATGACACCGATACACTTGTCATCATTGTTGGCAGCCTTGAACACGGCTTCCACTTCCTTGGAGGAGTTGGCCGTGCCTTTATATACTACTTTCACGGGGAGTTTGCCCGAAGCGTTCAAACCGTTTACCATTTGGGTGGAGTGGCCGTCAACGGCTACCACTGCGTCACCACCGTACAGGAGCTGTGCGCCTGTCACAAACCATACTTCATACTGATCAAATGCGTTCATGATAAAAACTTTTAGTGATTAAAGATTTGTTAGTTAATAATAAGTTCGCTCATTTCTTTTTCTGTCCATAATAAGCATTGGGACCGTGCTTGCGGTTATAGTGCTTTTCGATGAGCAACGGGTTCATCGTCGTGCCGGGGTTGACCATGAACGAAACGAATGCCATGTGGGCACACTGTTCCATTACTTTTGCATTATAGACCGCATTGGCCGGGCTTGTGCCCCAGCTGAACGGCCCATGGTTCTTCACCAACACGCCCGGTGTGTGGTCGGGGTTGATGCCGATGAACCGCTTGACGATGACATTTCCCGTTTCCAATTCATAATTGCCTTCTACTTCCTCCTTGGTCATGTCATCCGTGCAGGGGATGGCTTCATGAAAATAGTCGGCATGAGTAGTGCCGATATTGGGAATGTCCTTGCCAGCTTGTGCCCATGCGGTGGCGTAAGTGGAGTGGGTATGTACCACACCCTGAATATTGGGAAATGCCTTGTAGAGAACAAGGTGGGTCGGAGTATCGGAGGAAGGATTGAGGTCGCCTTCCACGACTTTGCCTGTTTCCAAATCCACCACCACCATGTCGGACGCTTTCATGGTGTCGTAATCCACGCCACTGGGTTTGATGACAACCAGTCCCTTTTCGCGGTCAATGCCGGACACGTTGCCCCAAGTGAATATGACCAAACCTTGTTTTACCAAATCAAGGTTGGCTTGATATACCTTTTCTTTCAGTTCTTCTAACATAAGCCTATAATTTAAATTTCGGGGCCATCCGGTAAGTATTTTCGTTGAACCTGTATAAGGCAGCTCCCCGTTTGGAACCCGTTTTGTCTATTAAGTCTGTTTTTTCAATAAAATCCATCATGGCAACCTGTTTGCGGAAGTTTCGCTTGTCCATGCGTTTGCCATAGACGGCTTCATAGAGGTTTTGGAGTTGTGTGAGGGTAAACAGTTCCGGAAGCAGTTCGAAACCCACCGGCTCGGAAGATGCTTTCCTCCGGAACCAAGCCAATGCTTGCTCCACCATCTGTTGATGGTCAAACACCAAAGGCGGAAGGTTATCCAACGCTGTCCAGGACGCATTGTGGCAGTCCACCAACTCCCTGTCGTATTCGTTGATGTTGATAAGGGCAGAGTAGGCTACGGAAATGACCCTTTCACCGGGGTCGCGGTGGACATCCCCGTAAGTGCCCACTTGCTCCATATAAACGTTCTCAAGCCCGGTGAGTTCTTTTAGCACTCTTTGGGCGGCTTCGTCCACGCTTTCGTCTTCTTGCACGAATCCACCCATCAGCGACCAGCTCCCTTTTTGCGGCTCAAAATTCCGCTTCAACAAGAGCAACTTGAGGCTGCCCTTGTCGAAACCGAATATGATGCAATCCACCGAGACGTAGAATTTCGGGTTTATGCTGTAATAGGTGGCCATTGTTTCCTATATAAATAATAGGTGTGGAATTGTCTTACCAGAAGTAGGCATAGAACAATGCGCAGAGGGCTACTACGCCCAATGTGGCAATGACATCCCATACGTTCCAGCTGTCGCGAATGGCTTTCTTGTAGTCTTTTGTGAACGTGATGGCCGCAATCTGTTCAGCGCTTGGTTTCGGCGTAAAGGCCGATACCACGAACATGAAGACAATGATAAATACGAGCAACCATACTTCGAAAATCAGCCAGTTGGTCTGCCAGAACCAAGTGGTGTATTCCCAGAACGCACCTTCCATGACGGCTTTTCCGGAATTGGTGAGCACGTTGGTGAGCAAACGTACCATGCCAATCAAGAAGCCACCGATAAGTCCCCATTCACCAGCCTTCGGCGTAATCCTCTTGGAGAAGATACCGAGGGTGAACACGGCAACCATGGCCGGGGCAATCAGGGACTGGATATCTTGAAGGTAAGAATACAGGTTACCCATGTTCATCATGATAGGCATCCAAGCCAAGCCCAAAAGCACGACAACTACGGTTGCCACACGGCCTACAAATACGTAGTGGCTTTCGCTCATGCCCTTTTTCATCGGCTTGTAGAAGTCTTCCGTGAACAATGTGGCGCAACTGTTGAAGAAAGCGGCCAGCGAAGCCACGAGGGCGCAGATGAAGCCGATGGTCACGATGCCTTTCACGCCTGCGGGCAGGATGTTCTTCACCATCATGGCGAAGGCACCGTCCGTGTCATGGGTGTTGGTGATGTCCATGACAATGCCGCTACCAGCTTTTTGGGAAAGCGCGAAAGCGACCATGCCGGGAATCAGGAACATGAAAACCGGAAGGAGCTTGAAGTAACCGGCGGCAATGCTACCGCGACGGGCGCGTTTCATGACCACTTCATTACTTTCGCCTTTGGTCTGCCCGAGTACACGTTGTACGATGTGCTGGTCTGTGCACCAATACCAGAAGCCGATGATGGAAGCACCGAGGAATACTACATAGCCCGGGAATTGCGGATACATCGGGTCGTTAGGGTCGGTGTGGAACATGTGGGTCGTTCCGAAACCGTCGTGTGCGGCATTACATACGGCCATCATTTCTGACCAGCCCGCAGCGATACTTCCATCGCCCAGCATGTTCAATCCCAAGAACAACACGAGGAAAGAACCTATGATGAGGATAGGCGTCTGGATGGCAGACAAGGTCATCACGCCTTTCATGCCGCCGAACACTGTGAACACTGCCGTGACGGCAATCAGGCCGATGGCACCATACCAAAATGGCAACCCAAGCAAGTATTCGAAGAAGATACCGCCCGTGAATGCGGTTACGGAAACCTTGGTCAGCACATAGGCAATCAGTGTGATGATGGACAGCCATGAACCTGTACGTTGGGTGTAGCGGAATTTGAGGAAATCCGGCATGGTGATGATTTTGCCCATCTTGTTGTTCAGCAGCTGGTAGAACGGCACGAACAACCATCCGAGGATTAAGATCATCCAGCCTTGCATTTCCCAATGCGCCATGCCCACACCGTCTTTCGCGCCCGTTCCGGCAAGGCCGACGAGGTGTTCGGAACCGATGTTGGCCGCAAAGATGGCTGCACCGATGATGTACCAAGGTTCGCCTTTACCGAAAAGGTAGTCTTGGCTATCGGCGCCCTGCATTTTCTCTTTGTCTTTTTTGATGGCGCGATAAATCGCCCATACGATGGCCAAGATTCCGATGGCCAGCACCGCCCAGTCGAGCCAGACGAATTCATTTGTAGTCCAATTCATGGTTTTGTTTTTTGTTTGATTTAGTTAATGATGAATTTATTTTTCCACAGTGAATTTGAAAATACATTCGCTTTCATAAGTCTGTCCCGGCTCGAGGATGACAGACGGCCATTCCGGCTTGTTGGGGCTGTCGGGATAGTGCTGGGTTTCCAAGCAAACGGAGGCACGTTGGTTGTAGATGATGCCTTTCTTGCCGCTCAAGGTGCCGTCAAGGAAATTGCCGGAATAGACTTGTATGCCTGGTTCATTGGTATAGACTTCCAATGAGATGCCGCTTGTGGGCGAAGTCAGCTTGGCTGCCAGTTGTGTAATGTCGCCATTCGTGTTCAGCACCCAGTTGTGGTCATAGCCGTTGCCGTTTTTCACTTGCTCGAACTCGAACTTGTCAATGTCTTGTCCCACAGCTTTCGGGGTGGTGAAGTCCATCGGCGTGTCTTTCACAGGAAGAATCTCCCCGGTGGTCATGTAGGTGCTGTCCACAGGAGTATATGTATCGGCATTGACATACAGGATGTGATCCGTGGCCGGTTGGGACGGATCGCCGGAAAGGTTGAAATAGGAATGGTTGGTCATGTTGATGACCGTTTTCTTGTCGGTCGTCGCTTCATATTTGATATCCAGCGCATTGTTGCTTGTCAGAGTGTAAGTCACCGTAGCTGTGACAGCACCGGGGAAGTCCTGGTCTCCGTCGGGCGAGTGCATGGTCATGGTGATCACGCTGTCGTTCACCTGCTTTCCTTCATAGACCTGGTATTGCCATCCCTTTGGGCCGCCGTGCAGGCAATGGCCAAAATTGTTGGTCGGCAGTTGGATGGAGTCGCCGTCAATCACCAAGATGCCCTTGTTGATGCGGTTGGCATAACGGCCGATGGCTGCACCAAAGTCGCTGGGCTTGTTGATGTAATCCGCGATGCTGTCGAATCCAAGTACGACATCGCGCAGCGAGTCGTTTTTGTCAGGCACCATGATGGACACGATACGACCACCGAAGTTGGTGATGCAGACTTCCATCCCATTGGCATTTTTGATGGTAAACAAACTTGTCGGTTTGCCGTTGACTTCGCTCACGAAATTCTCAGGGTCAAGTCCCGACACGGTTAAATTACTTTGTGGTTGTTGGCTGCAAGAAGCCAGCAAAGCGGTGAATATTCCCGCACTCACGAATGCATGTTTCACATTTTTCATGGAACGTAAATTAAAATTTATCTATATTTGCGTGTAAAGATACGATTTCTTTTTCTATTTCTACTGCAAATATAGATGTTTTTAGGCATAGGTGTACTCGATACACTTCTTTTTTTCTTCCTTTTACGCGTTATAGTTTATTAAAATGGATAAAATGCATACAAGAACGGGGAGTAGAATCAGGTGTGTTTTCCATTTTGCAAAAAAGGAGCCCACCTTTCGGGGCTCCTTTTCTACATGAGTTAACAAAGCTTTCTGGCACCATCGCCAATGACCACATCAATGATGACGGGGTCTTTGCCGAACTTTTCTTTGAATTTGGCTTTAGCCACTTTTACGAAGTTGGAGTACAGTTCTTCGCTGACCAAATTGATGGTGCAACCACCGAATCCGCCACCCATGATGCGTGATCCCGTCACGCCTTCTTCTTTGGCTATGTCGTTCAAGAAATCCAATTCGGGGCAAGATACTTCGTATTCTTTGCTCAGACCGTAATGCGTTTCATACATTTTTTGGCCGACAGTTTCATAATCGCCTTTTTCCAAGGCATCGCACACAGCCAATACGCGCTCTTTTTCACCAATGACATATTTGGCGCGCATGAAATCTTCAGCAGACACTTCGTTTTTCACTTCGTCCAACATGGCATAATCGGCATCGCGCAGGCTCTTTACCTCTGAATGATGTTTGTTAATGGCTGCAGCCACGTTTTCACAGCTTTTGCGGCGGTCATTGTAAGGCGACCCTACGAGTTCATGTTTCACGCAAGAATTGACCAACACCAGTTTGTAGCCTTGGGGATTCCAGGGGAAATATTCAAATTCGCCACTGCGGCAGTCCAAACGCATCAGGTTTCCGGCTTTGCCGAATACGGATGCAAATTGATCCATGATGCCACAGTTCATGCCCAAGTACTTATGTTCGGTTGCTTGTCCCACTTTAGCCAAAGTCATCTTGTCTATTTTGTTGTCCCCGAACATGTCATTCAGGGCGAAGGCATAGACACTTTCCAATGCGGCCGATGACGACATGCCGGCTCCCAAGGGAACATCTCCGGCAAAAGCGGTGTTGAAACCTTCCACAGGAACACCCAGGGCCATCATTTCGCGGCAAACCCCGAAGATATAGCGAGCCCAACTTGCATTCGGCCCTTTTTCGTCATCAAGGGAAAACTCCACATAATCTTTCAAGTCAATAGAGTAGGCGCGGACTTTTCTTACACCGTTTTTCTTAAGTTCTGCAATCATGCCTTGTTGTACGGCACCAGGGAATACGAACCCGTCATTATAATCCGTGTGCTCTCCAATGAGGTTGATGCGGCCCGGAGCAGCATATACAGAACCTGTTGTTCCATCGAAGTGTTCAATGAAACGGCTTCTTACATCATCTATTGTCAATTTCATAAGCCTTTTGTTTTTATAGGGTTAATAAAAAGTGTTTGTCTTATCCTTTAAGTCCTATCTTGGAACCTTTCCAGCAGAACCAGAGTACGTACAAGTAATATATGAACATCATGCAGATGGCCATGCCTACGCCCAATGCCGGGGTGTCGGCTACCCACCCCATGATTGGAGTCAATGTGGCTGCGCCGATTACGCCCAAGTTAATGATGCCTGAAGCTGCCTTCGTGTGCGGGCCAAGTTCCTGCAAGCCCAAGTTGAAGACCAACGGCCACATGACAGAATGGAATAAGCCGGCGGCCAACATAGACCAAACAGCTGCCATTCCAGAAAGGAAGAACGAAATCCCGACGCAGGCCGCACCGCCAATCAGGCATGCGGTGAGAAGCGCGCGAGGCTGGAATTTGCTCAATATGCCGGCCCCGATGAAACGCCCTACCATCATGCCGCCCCAATACCACATCAGATAGTCAGTTGCGCTCAAGCCCTGCAGGCTTGGCTCATTCTTGAAGTAGGCCGAGAGCATGGACGGCACACCGATTTCCAAGCCCATGTACATGAAGATGGCCAACGCGCCAAGCCACACATGCGGGTATTTGAACACGCTGCTCTTGTATTCCTTTTGTACGCCGGTTGCTTCGGCTGCTTGTTCGCCTTCGTTGATGCTGGGCAATTTCAGGAAGTAGAGTATGACGCACAACAAGAGGGTGAAAAGTCCCAATCCAAGGTAGGGATAAGGAATATCGGCGGGAACGGCATCTTCAGCCTTTTTATTGTTCAGAATGACCGTGGCAATGAAAATCGGGGCTACGGTTGTGGCTACGGAGTTCAATGCTTGGCTCAGCGTCATGCGGAAAGCACCCTTTTCAGGGGCACCTAATACCATCACGTAAGGGTTGGCAACTAATTGCAGCATCACAATACCCAAAGCCACGACAAACATACAACCTAAGAACATCCAATAAATGGTGTTTACGGAACCGTCCAAATTCCCGTTAATACACAGGAAGTTGATGACGAATCCCAATCCTACTACGGCTAAACCCAGCACCAATGTAGCCTTGTATCCGATTTTACTCATCATGAGCCCGAACGGTATGGACATGATGTAGGCACCATAGAAGGCCGTGTTCACCAATTGGCTTTGGAAGTTGTTCAACTTGAATGCATTGGTGCAAAATTCAATCATGGAATTGTTCATCGTTGTCACGAATCCGATGAGGAAGCAGACAATGATGACGATGGTCAGGGCGAACGTGTAGTTCGGTTGCGTTTTTTGTGTCATCTTTCAGGTCTTGTTTTTATGATTATTATAATTAGGTATTCTTCTTTATTTTTCTACTCCAAACTTGTAGATTGTCTTTTGAGTATAGGTTTCGCCCGGTTTCAACACTGCGGATGGGAAATAGGGACGGTTGGGCGAATCGGGGAAATGTTGGGCCTCGAAACAGATGGCGCTCCGTCTCGGGAACGTGGCACCCAATTGTCCTTCGTAGCCGTCGGCCCAGTTGTCCGTGTAAACCTGTACGCCTGGTTCTGTCGTATAGACTTCCATAGTGCGCCCTGTGACGGGTTCATAAATCTTGGCCGCGAAGCTCAATTCTCCGGGTTCCTTCTTGTTCAGCACGAAGCAGTGGTCATAGCCAGCCCCATTCCGTGTCTGTTCATCATCGGCGTCAATGCGTTCGCCCACTTCATGTGGTGTGGTAAAGTCGAATGGGGTACCTTTCACATTGCGGATTTCACCCGTCGGGATAGAGGTGTCATTGATGGGGATAAAGAAGTCTGCATTGATTTGGCATTGCAGCTTTTCGATTGTCGGGGTAGGGTTGGCAATGCCGGAAAGGCTGAAGAAACCGTGGTTGGTCATGTTGACCACTGTCGTTTTGTCGGTTTGTCCTGTGTATTCAATGACCAATTCATTGTCGTCCGTAAACGAATAAACGACCGTCATCTCCAATTTCCCGGGGAATCCCTCTTCGCCGTCGGCGAAAGTGTAATGCAAGGAAAGGGTGCGGTCGTCTTTTTGTTCTGCGTCCCATACGCGGGCATGGCATCCTGTGGGGCCGCCGTGCAGGCTGTTGGGGCCGTTGTTGATGGTCAATTCGTATGTTTGGCCTTCCAAAATGAACTTTCCTTTGCAGATGCGGTTTCCGTAACGACCAATCAACGTGCTCAGGAATGGTTCCGGACTTGTCACGACACCTTGTATATTGTCATGTCCTTGCACCACGTTGGCCAATTTCCCGTTTCGGTCGGGTACCATGATGGCCACTAATGCGCCCCCATAGTTGGTGATGGCCACTTCGCACCCCTTGTTGTTTTTAAGGATGAACAAGTCGGTTTGTTTCCCTTGGATTTCTGCTTGGAAATCCTTTCTTTTCAAACCACAAATATTTTCTGTACTCATTGGATTTTATGATTTAAAGTTAAATTTATACTTGCAAAATAAGAAAAAAACTTTCTTATCGCAAAAGAAAAAGGGAAAAAGATAAGCCAAAAAAGATTAAGACGGGAAGTTTATGCTTCTTTTTGCTCCAACAAGGTTAGAAAGTCGGCCACGACGAAGGTGCTTCCGCCGATGAATATGGCATCTTCTGTTTTCGAATTTTGCCGGGCGGCTTTCCATGCGCATGCTACGTTTTCCCATGCAGTGCCTTCCAAACCTTCTTCGCGGGCCAGCTCTTGCAGGTCGTGTTCGTCAAGCGCGCGTTTCACGTTTGCTTTTGTGAAATAATAGATGGCATTCTTGGGTAATAGTTGCAACACCCCCCGGATGTCTTTGTCGTTCACCATCCCAATGATGACATGGACTTGCCGTGCGTTCAGGCAACGTAGTTGTTTGGCGATATAGGCAATTCCACCAGTGTTGTGTCCCGTGTCGCAAATGACCAAGGGGGCTGTGCCCGTTTGTTGCCACCGCCCGCGAAGTCCGGTAAGTTCGCATACATGTTCAAAACCTTTGCGCACATGTTCAGCGCGAATGTCATAGCCGTTTTTTTGCAGTTCTGCTACTGCTGCGAGAATGGTTGCGGTGTTTTTTTCCTGGCACAATCCGCCCAACTCACCTTTCAATTCGTCCCAATGTGAAGTCTTGTAAATACGGGCTCCATTTTCCAAGCGTGACGAACAGACTTCGTGCATTTCATCCGCAAAACTTATGGACGCACTCATTTCCATTGCTTTATGAAGAAATACGTTTCTGGTTTCTTCCGTGGTTTCACCTACTACGACAGGAGTGCCAGCTTTGATGATGCCCGCTTTTTCCCTTGCGATGGCTTCTAAAGTATGTCCGAGGAATTGGGTGTGGTCGAGACTAATGTTGGTAATGACGGAAAGGTCTGGACGGATGATGTTCGTGCAATCCAGCCGTCCGCCCATTCCCACTTCAATAACCGCCACATCGACCTTTGCTTCAGCGAAATACTTGAAGGCCAACGCCGTGGTCAGTTCAAAAAAAGAAGGGTGCAACGGTTCGAAAAATGCGCGTTCGTTTTCCACGAATGACACGACTTCTTTCTTAGGAATCATTTGCCCGTCCACGCGAATGCGTTCCCTGAAATCCGTAAGGTGGGGCGAGGTGTAAAGCCCGGTTTTGTAGCCCGCCGCTTGCAAAATGGCGGCCAACGTGTGGCTGCACGACCCCTTCCCGTTCGTGCCTCCCACGTGGATGGTCTTATAATATTGGTGCGGATGCCCGAAATGCGCATCCAACACTTTCGTATTATGCAATCCTTCCTTGTAAGCCGCACCGCCTACATTTTGGAACATCGGGACACTGTCGAACAAATATTCGGTGGCTTCCTCGTATGTCATGCCTCTATTTCCCAACACCTAACCTTATTATTCAAAATAGCTTTTGAATTTGTGGAAAATCTTTTCCTTGATGGATGGGTTGGGGGAGAAGTTGTCGCTTTTCCGCATCTCTTCCAACGCCTTCTTTTCGTCCCTGTTCAATGTCTCGGGGATATAGACGCTGATGTTCACGATGAGGTCGCCTGTACCGTAACCGTAACCTTGCACGGCCGGAAGCCCTTTTCCACGCAGGCGTACGACTTTCCCCGGTTGTGTGCCAGGCTCGATTTTGATTTTCACTTTCCCGTCGATGGTAGGGATTTCGGCATCGCCGCCCAAGGCCGCTGTCGGCACATCCAAGAGGAGGTTATATATCAGATTGTTGTCCTCGCGGAGAAGCTCTTTGTCCTGCTCCTCTTCTATATATACCTGGATGTCGCCAGGAACGCCATTGCGCCGTGCTGCGTGTCCTTTTCCGCTGATGGTGACAACCATCCCGTCGCCTACGCCGGCTGGGATTTTCACTTCGACGACTTCTTCACCGTTCACGACACCTTCACCGCCGCATTCTTTGCATTTGTTTTTGATGATGGTGCCTTCTCCGCCGCACGTCGGGCACACGGTTTGGGTCTGCATCATTCCGAAGATGCTTTGTTGGGTCTTTACCACGAAGCCGCTGCCATGGCATGTGGGGCAGGCTTCCGTGGCACCGCTTCCTTCCGCACCGCTTCCGTGACAATGCGAGCAAGTGACCTTTTTCTTGACTTTGAACTTTTTAGTGACCCCTGTGGCTATTTCTTGGAGGGAGAGTTTGACTTTCAGCCGCAAGTCCCCGCCCCTGTATTGGGGCTTCCGCGCACGTCCGCCTCCACCGAAACCTCCGAATCCTGCGCGTCCGCCGAAAATGTCGCCGAACATGGAGAATATGTCGTCCATGTTCATTCCACCCCCGCCGAATCCGCCGGCGCCGTTTACGCCTTCCGGGCCGAATTGGTCATAACGGGCCCGCTTTTGCGGGTCGCGCAACACGTCATATGCTTCCGCTGCTTCCTTGAATTTTTCTTCGGCTTCCTTGTCGCCCGGATTGCGGTCCGGGTGGTATTTTATGGCCATTTTCTTGTAGGCCTTCTTGATTTCGTCATCAGAGGCGTTTTTGGCTACGCCCAGCACTTCGTAATAGTCACGTTTTGCCATGTCTTAAGCTTTAGAGTCCCACAGCCACTTGTGCGTGGCGGATGACTTTTTCGTTCAATGTATAACCTGATTTCACACAGTCAATGACTTTGCCTTTCATCTCATCCGACGGGGCCGGCACTTGTGCGATGGCTTCATGCAGGTCTGTGTTGAAATCAGCGTTTTCCGTATCAATCTTTTTCACACCTTGGTCGCCCAGCACTTTCACGAACTTTTGGTAAATCAGGTCAACGCCTTTTTTCACGGCATCCACGTCTTCCATCTTGTCCATGTTCTTCAATGCGCGTTCCAAGTCGTCCAACACGGGCAATATGGCCGTGACAGTCTTTTCCGCACCGTTTAAGACCAATTCGGCTTTTTCCTTGATGGTGCGTTTGCGGTAGTTGTCAAATTCAGCCACCTGGCGCAGATATTTGTCTTGCAGTTCCGCAATCTTTGTTTCGGCGGCCGCCAGTTTGTCTTCCATGCTTTCCTCCTGCTGTTCTTCTGTTTCCTGGCGGGAATCCATAGTTTCAGCCTGGGCATCCTTTTCTAGCTGTGCCACATTTTGCTTTTCCTGCTCTTTGGATGTTTCTTCGTTCATATCTTTTTCTTTTTCCATGATGCAATGTTTTATTTAGGAAAATGGTTCTCCACTTTCTCCTACAAATAGTTTGCCACAAGTGGGCTACAGGACGAAAAAAACGACTAATCCCCGTACATTTTGGTTTTGAGTTCCTTGATGTGGTCGCTGGCGATGTATTCGTCATACTCCATCATCTTGTCAATAATGCCATGCGGAGTCAGTTCGATGATGCGGTTGGCCACCGTCTCGATGAATTCATGGTCGTGGCTTGCGAACAAAACATTGCCTTTGTATATCTTCAAGTTATTGTTGAACGCTTGGATGCTTTCCAAGTCCAAGTGGTTGGTCGGCGTGTCGAGGATAAGGCAGTTTGCGTTTTTCAGTTGCATGCGGGCTATCATGCAGCGCATTTTTTCGCCTCCGGAGAGCACGTTGACTTTCTTGAGCACTTCTTCGCCGGAGAACAGCATGCGCCCGAGGAAACTTTTAAAATAGACTTCATTGCCTTCGCCGAATTGGGACAGCCAATCCACCAGGTTCAGGTCGCTTTCGAAGAACCGGGTGTTGTCGAGCGGCAGGTAGGCCGTAGTGATGGTCACGCCCCATTTGTAGGAGCCGGCTTGTGGCTTGCGGTTGTCGTTGATGATTTCAAACAGGGCCGTCATGGCGCGTGGGTCGCGGCTGAGGAATACGATTTTGTCACCTTTCTCCACGTTGAAGTTTACGTCGTCGAAAAGTACTGTCCCGTCTTCCGTGGTGGCTTTCAGCCCTTTCACTTCCAAAATCTGGTTGCCCGGTTCACGTTCCATTTGGAAGATGATGCCAGGATATTTGCGGGTGGAAGGACGGATTTCCTCCACGTTCAGTTTTTCCAGCATTTTCTTGCGGCTGGTGGTTTGTTTGCTTTTGGCCACGTTGGCAGAGAAGCGCCGGATGAATTCCTCCAGTTCCTTTTTCTTTTCCTCGGCTTTGGCTTTTTGGTTCTGTGCCTGTTTCAAAGCCAACTGGCTGGACTCGTACCAGAAGCTGTAGTTTCCGGCAAACAAGGTGACTTTTCCGAAATCGATGTCCACCGTATGTGTACAAACGGAGTCGAGGAAATGGCGGTCGTGGCTCACGACCAGCACAGTGTGTTCAAATTCAGAAAGATAGTTTTCGAGCCATTGCACGGTGTCCAAGTCCAAGTCATTGGTCGGCTCGTCCAACAGCAGGTTGTCCGGTTCTCCGAAGAGGGCTTTGGCCAACATGACGCGTACTTTTTCCTTTCCGCTGAGTTCGCCCATCAGTTTTTGGTGGAGGTTTTCCCTGATGCCCAATCCGCTCAGCAGCGCCGCCGCGTCGCTTTCGGCGTTGTATCCGCCCATCTCTGCGAATTTTTCTTCCAGTTCGGCCACTTTGATGCCATCTTCGTCAGAGAAGTCAGCTTTTGAATACAGTGCGTCGCGTTGCTGCATGATGTCCCACAACACGGTATGCCCCATCAGCACGGTGTCCAGCACCGTGTAGCTGTCGTATTTGAAGTGGTCTTGGCTTAGCACTGACATGCGCTCGCCGGGTCCCATTTCCACGCTTCCTTTTGTCGGTTCCAGTTCGCCGGAGATAGCTTTCAGAAGAGTGGATTTTCCCGCGCCGTTCGCGCCGATGATGCCATAGATATTGCCGTTGGTGAACTTCATGTTCACGTCTTTGTACAAGACCCTTTTGCCGAATTGGATGGCAAGGTTTGATACGCTAATCATATTTTTATAGTTCCTATGCTTTGAAAATTTTCGCAAAGGTACAAAAAATAATTCATCCGTTCATGTTTTCTCCGCTAAACTGCAAGGGCAACAAAGCTTTTACGGAGTCCATGACGTATGTGCCGTCTTCGCCATATAGCAAGATGCGGACGGGGCGGCCGTAACGTTCTTCCATTCCCAGGATGACTTGGCGGCAAGCACCGCAGGGGGGAGTGGGCATGGTTGTGAATTTGCCATGGTTGAAAGCCGCCACGGCCAACTCTTTCACGCTTTGTTCCGGGTAGCGGGCATTGGCGTAGAAGAGCGCGGTGCGCTCAGCGCAGGTGCCCGAAGGGAATGCCGAGTTTTCCTGGTTGCTTCCCGTCACGATGGTACCGTCCTCCAGCCTGGTCGCCGCCCCCACGCGGAATTTCGAATAAGGGGCGTAACTAGTTTGCGTGGCTTCCTTGGCCTTATCGACCAACTCGCGGTCGCTTGCCGGCAGTTCGTCGTAGCCGTATATTTTCACTTTGCTGACAATTTCTATTTCCTTCATCTTGTTTGCATGTCTTTGGTTAATAATGCACAAATATATGTTTTTTTATTCAGAAAAAGGAAAAAAGAGGTAACTTTGTCTTTTGGAAATCATTCATCAGATGAGAGAAAATATGAGATGGCGTGTGCTTTTGTCGGGCTTTTTGTGGGCTTGCTTGGCGTTGGCCGTGTACGCCGACGGGCGAAGCCAGCTTTATATTGATTATATCAACCGTTATAAGGGCATGGCGGTGGACCAGATGATCCGCTACAAAATCCCGGCTAGCATCACTTTGGCGCAAGGCTTGCTGGAGAGTGGGGCGGGGACGAGCACCTTGGCACGGAAAGCGAACAATCATTTTGGCATCAAATGCGGACGTGCGTGGAAGGGGCCATATGTCCTGCAGGACGATGATGCGCGGAACGAGAAGTTCCGCAAATACCGGAGCGTGGAGGAGTCCTATGAAGACCATTCGCGTTTTTTGCAACAGGCCCGCTATTCATCGTTGTTCGACCTTTCGATGAAGGACTACAAAGGTTGGGCGCGCGGGCTGAAGCGTTGCGGGTATGCCACGAATCCCCGTTACGCCTCTTTGCTCATCGACTTGATTGAGCGTTACGATTTGGACCAGTTCGACAAGCACAAGTCGTCCAAGTTGCATTATGATTATAGCGGGATAGACCGCCAGCTGGATAGCGAATCGTTGCCTTCGCATTTGGTCTATCACAACAACGAGAATTATTACATCATAGCCCGCGCGGGGGATTCTTTCGACCTCTTGGCCGAAGAAACGGGCGTTTCCGCCCGTGATATCCGGAAATTCAACGAGCTTCCCAAGGGGTATGTGCTTCAGGCGGGTGATGTGCTTTACCTAGAGCGGAAACGCAAGAAAGCAGCCAAGAAATACAAGAACGTGCCCCACGTGGTGGTGGCAGGCGAATCCATGTACACCATCGCGCAGCGTTACGGCATGCGGCTGGAAAGCCTTTACGAGATGAACAACCTCCCGGCGGATTATGCCGTGCAGGTGGGCGACAGGCTTCGGATTCGTTAAAGGGTGAAAGGAGGAAGCCATGAAGCGGTTTGCAATGATTTTGTGGGGGATGGCCGGATGGATTGTAACTCCGTTTGCGGCGGTGGCGCAAGAACGGGCGGACACGTTGGAGTGCGCCCCCGTGCGTTTTGAGCAGGCATCCGTCGTTTCGGACATGAAATGGCAGGACACGGCGGTGCATGGGCAAAACGTTGGGCCGGACTCATTGACGCATGACACCGTGCGGGTCGCTCCGGCAGGGGTGTCGTTGCCTCCGTTGCGTCCGGGCGGCACGGTGGCTTATTTCCCTTATTATGATTTCGGCGGATGGGGGCTGTGGGATTTGCATGAGGGCTTTAATGCCTGCATGGGCATGAGCGTGTCGGCATCTTTCGGACGCAACCGTTTTCCCGGTGTTGGGTTCGGCACGGGCGTGTCGGCCATGTACGTGCATAGCCTGACAAGCCGTTTCGTGCTGGCGGCCGGCGGGTTCTATGACCGCCTGACGTGGAATGCTTTCAACCAAAACCGTTTTGGCATCAATTTGTTGGCCGGATACAAATTAACCGACAAGGTGAGCCTTTACGCCTACGGTAGTAAGGCATTTTTTCCGAAACGGGGTAAACGGTGGTTGATTCCTCCACTGCCTTGGCTGGACAATTTCAGTCACCGGTTTGGCGGCATGGTGCATTTCAAATTGTCGGATGCCGTGTCGTTTTCCGTGAGCGTGGAAGAAACGAGTTGGTCGCGTTGACAGCATGGAAATTTTCAGGCTTTGGAACAGGTCTTTCTGACTCTGGATTTCTTGAAGATGCAAATAGCAGGGCGGATTTGTCCTTTTGACAATGAGTGGATGTCTTTCCTTATGTCAAAAAGCGTTTGATTTCCCGACTTTCTTGCCGCCGGGAAGTGGGAATCCAATTTTTTATTTAACTTTGTGAATCCAAACAACCAATCGGAAATGGCGCAGGTAAACAGATTATACGCGAAAGTGTTGGCTACAATAGGAGAGCATTCCTTATTCGTCCCCGAGGACAAGGTGCTGGTGGGCGTGAGCGGAGGAGCGGATTCCGTGGCATTGCTCATGTTGCTCCAAGAGGCAGGCTTGCATTGTGAAGCTGTCCACTGTAATTTTCATTTGCGTAAAGAGGAATCCAATCGCGATGAAATGTTTGTCCGCGACTTGTGCCGGAAACTTTCCGTGCGGTTGCATGTGTCTGACTTTGACACAGTGGGCTATGCCCGCTCGCGGGGAATCAGCATTGAAATGGCAGCCCGTGACTTGCGCTATGACTGCTTCGAGCGGTTGCTTGCAGATTGGCGGTTGGACAAGGTGGCCGTAGCCCACCACCGCAATGACAATGTGGAGACCATGCTACTCAACCTTATACGTGGCACGGGATTGAAAGGCTTGACGGGGATGGACTACGTGAACGGGCATGTGGTGCGCCCGTTGTTGGATGCCAGTCGTGAGGAAGTCGAAGCCTATTTGGCCGAAAAGGGGCAGGACTTTGTGACGGACAGCACGAATCTTGAGACGGACACGGTGCGCAACAAGATACGGTTGGAACTGTTGCCGATGATGCAAGGCATCAATCCGGGCGTTTTCGACACGTTGCAAGACACGTTGCAGCACTTGTCAGATGCCTATTTATTATATAAGGTGGCAGTGGAAGGTTTGAAGGGCAAAGCCATGAGTGGGGCACGCATCGACACGGATGCCTTGAAGAAGCTCCCGGCACCGCGCACTTTGCTTTTCGAGCTGCTTTCCGGCTATGGATTCAACGGCGCACAGGTGGCCGAAATTTACGGACGGCTCGACGGCGAACCGGGAAAAATCTATGAAAGCAGCGAATGGCGGTTGTTGCGCGACCGCGGTTGTTTGTGGCTCAGGCGCAAAAGCGAGCTTTATCGTTGCCTGTGTAACGTGTTGCCTTTGGACGGCTTCGTGCAGGTAGCACCCGACATAGATTTCTCCATCAGCCGGATGCATTGCACGGAGGATTTCGACATTCCGCGCGGACCAGACACGGCTTGTTTGGATTTGGATAAGTTGGAATATCCTCTCACGGTGCGCCTCCTGCAGGATGGCGACCGCTTTGTACCGTTCGGCATGCAAGGGGAAAAGCTGGTGAGCGATTACCTGACCGACCGGAAGAAAAATCTGTTCGAGAAAGAACGGCAATTGGTCGTGTGCAGCGGGGGAGCAATCGCCTGGCTGGTAGGGGAGCGGCCCGACGACCGTTTCCGGATAGACGGGCATACCACGCGGGTACTGGTCATTCAGTGCCAAAGACATCGGGCAGGAACGCCAAATCCATAATGCGGAGGGCGGGATATGCTGTCTGTCTTGATACCGACATATAATTATGTGTGTGTAAAACTGGTGTCCGATTTACAGCGGCAGGCCAAGGAATTGGGTTGCCCGTATGAGATTTTGGTGGCTGATGATGCCTCGGAAGAGGTGTGCAAGCGGGAGAACCGGAAAATCAATCTTATCCCGCATTGTAAGTATATCGAATTGGAAGAAAACGTAGGACGTGCACACATCAGGAATATCTTGGGCTATCAGGCACGATACGAATACCTGTTGTTCATCGACAGTGATGCCGCTGTGGTGAGCGGATGTTTCTTGGGGAATTATATGGCTGTGCGGCGGCAGGCTCCCGTCATTTACGGTGGATTGGTACACCCTCTCAAGTTGCCTTCGCCTGAAATGGCTTTGGCCTATCGTTATGAAAAGCATGCCGAACCCCGTTTCACGGCGGAACGTCGTGCGCGGCATCCCTACGAGGTGTTCCGCACGTTCAATTTCATGATCAGGCGCGACGTATTTCTTAAACATCCTTTTGATGAATCTATTGTGCGCTATGGCCATGAAGACACGTTGTTTGGGAAATCTCTCAAGGCCGATGGAATTGCCATCTTGCATATTGATAATCCGTTGATGAATTGCGGATTGGACGATGGAGAGAATCTGTTGCGCAAGACGGAGGAGTCATTGCGCACGTTGTATTTGCTCCGCGGCAAACTTGAAGGCAGTTCCGGCATTTTGCGGCTTCATGGCATCCTGAAACGTTTTCGGATGGCGGGGCTGGTGCGCAGGTTGTTTGGCGTGATGCGTCTTTTACTCCGGCGGAATCTGTTGGGGAGGCATCCCTCGTTGTGGGCATTCGGCTTTTATAAGATAGGTTTCTATTGCTCTATTTCGCGTTAGCGGCAGAGTTTGGAAGAGCTCTAATGCTTGCTTTGCAAAGTGAGATAAGATGGCACAATTTGCCAAATGAAATGCACAATAGAGGTTTTTACATTGCAAATTTCCATTCCGTGCAAGGTATAACATAGAACAAAAATCCGCAATGCGCGTCCGATTCATCTTGAAAACGAAGCGGGAACAGTAGAAAAATGTCCGTAAAAGGGAGATTATCAGAAAATCCGTTACTTTTGTGACGATAGAGGCGATTTGTATCGAAGTATGCGAAAGGGATGGTGGTATTGCCGTATTGCCATGCACGGATTTTCCTGCCTCCACGTGTTGGAATGCGGTTGGGGATTTTCACGTTCAAATGGATTGAAATGTATAACAGAAATATCAGGGAGTCAATGAGTAAAATATTGTCTATGCATTTGTGGGTGAGCCTGTAGTTGGCACTTTGCTTGGGGATGGGCTACGTCTTGTTCGAATGAGGAGGATTTATCGGAAGAAGAAATTCTGAAAAGAGTTCTTTGTGGGAATTGGTATTATTCCGTTGATAACCGAATTTATATCGTGAAGTTTTGGTGTTGCAATTGATGGGCAAACCAATCCTGGTATATATCAAGTTTTCGGCGGTAGCATTCCCAATTATACTTCAGGGAAAATAGAACTGTTGCTTCGCGAAACGGACATTGAAGGCACAGAGGATGCACTCGCTTTATTAAACGAATGGAAACAAAAGAAACAATATTGGGGATATTGGGGAATGCTCATACGGACGGGACAGCTCAAGCAGTGTACGGATGTGAAGAATATGAACTTTTGATGCCTATTCCGCAGGATGAATTGGAGATGATGCCATCATTGGTGCAGAATCCCGGATATTGAGAAAAAAGAATGGAGTGTTGCGTTTGACAAAAGGACGGGCATTGACTCCAGCAAAAAAGCGGGCGTACTTTTATAGAGTACGTCCGCTTTTGGCAAGACTCCGCCGTATCGGGAATTCTTATTAAATCAAATCGAGGCTGCGTTTGACAAAGTTGTTCAACGCTTCACCTTTCAGCATGCCGTTCTGTAGCAAGGCCAAGTCGATGAGCTGGTGCACCTTCTTGTTATCCTTTCCGTATGCGGCCAGTACGTCGTTTTTCTTTTTCTCCTCGGCCTCGATGTCGGCATGGCATTTCGAGAGTTCGTCCTTCTGTGCCTGGTCGATTTCTTCCGGTTTCTTGCCGTCCTGCTGTTGGTGGAGCACGGCTTCACGCGCATGCAGGCCCTTCAGTTCGGCTTCGATGGGAGTGAGTTGTTCGGCCGTGTCTTTCTCGCTGGCTTCCAGCACCTCCTTGATCAGCCGGTGGTCGGTGTTCAGCACCAAGTTGTACATGTCCGGCATTTCGCCATAGAACGACATGCCGGCCTGGATGTGTGCCATGTCCTTCATGCGGCGCATGTATTCGCTTTGGGTAATCATGACCGGCATGGCGTTTTCACCCATGGCCTGTGCCTCCACGTGGAATTCCGTCTTGTCCAGCTTCGGCATCTGGTAATTGAAGATGGCCGAGAGGTTGGCGCTTCGTCCGGCTTCCAGTTCTGTCTTGTTGGCATCTTCTTTCACGATGAGGCGGTCGATGGTGTCGGCATCCACGCGGGTGAAGCGGCTCTTTTCGAACTTGCGTTCCAGCATGGAGACAATGGGCGTGTCCAGCTGGCCGTCAAGCAGCAACACGCTGTAGCCTTTGTTCTTGGCGGCTTCGATGTAGCTGTACTGTGTCTCCTTATCCTGCGCGTAGAGGTAAACCAGGTTGCCGTCCTTGTCCGTCTGGTTGTCCTTGACGAGCGTCTGGTATTCCTCGAAAGTGAAATACTTGCCGTCGCAATCCTTAAAGAGGGCGAAGTTCTTGGCTTTCTCATAGAAGTCCTCTTCGGTGAGCATGCCGTAGTTGATGAAAATCTTGATGTCGTCCCACTTCTGTTCGAAGTCCTTGCGGTCGTTCTTGAAGAGGCTTTGCAGGCGGTCGGCCACTTTCTTGGTGATGTAGCCCGAAATCTTCTTCACGTTGCTGTCGCTCTGCAGGTAGCTGCGGCTGACGTTCAACGGGATGTCCGGCGAGTCAATGACCCCATGGAGCAAGGTGAGGAAGTCCGGCACGATGCCTTCCACGCTGTCGGTGACAAACACCTGATTGCAGTAGAGCTGTATCTTGTTGCGCTGCAATTCGATGTTGCTGTGGATTTTCGGGAAGTAGAGCACACCCGTCAGGTTGAACGGATAGTCCACGTTCAGGTGAATCCAAAACAGAGGCTCGTCGCTCATAGGGTAGAGGTCGCGGTAGAACTTCTTGTAATCCTCGTCCTTCAATTCGGACGGTTTCTTCGTCCAAATTGGAGTGGTGTCGTTGATGACGTTGTCTTCTTCTGTTTCCACTTGTTTGCCGTCCTTCCATTCGGTTTTCTTACCCAGCACGACAGGCACGGGGAGGAAACGGCAGTATTTGTGGAGCAACTCGTCGATTTTGTTTTTCTCCAGAAACTCTTTGCAGTCATCGTCAATGTACATGATGACATCTGTGCCGCGGTCGGCCTTTTCCGCTTCTTCGATTTCATACGACGGGCTTCCGTCGCAACTCCATTTCACGGCCTTCGCGCCCTCTTGGTAGCTCTTCGTGACGATTTCCACTTTCTTGCTCACCATGAAGGAAGAGTAGAACCCGAGGCCGAAATGGCCGATGATGGCGTTGGCATCGTCTTTGTATTTGTCCAAGAAGTCGTTGGCACCCGAGAAGGCGATTTGGTTGATGTATTTGTCGATTTCCTCTTCCGTCATGCCGAGGCCGCGGTCGCTCACGGTGATGGTGCCGTTGTCCTTGTCCACTTTTACGCTGACTTTCAGTTCGCCCAATTCACCTTTGAACTCGCCTTTATTGGCTAGTGTTTTCAGCTTTTGCGTGGCATCTACGGCGTTGGACACCATTTCGCGGATGAAAATCTCATGGTCGCTGTACAAGAACTTTTTGATGACGGGGAAGATGTTCTCTGTGGTTACCCCAATATTACCTTTTTGCATGATATGTTTGTTTTTTTATATGTTTTGTTCCTCTTATAACAATTGTGAGGCTACCACCAATTATACAAAAAAAATGCCAAACAGCATGTCTGTCTGGCATTTTAACATATATTCAGTCTCTTTGCGGGGATGATTTTCATTCGTGCGTGACACGGAGTTTGTCGCTTCCGTCCGCATGTACTGTGAGCGTCTCGCCTTCGTGCAGTTCGTCGTTGAGCACCAGTTCGCAGATGGCATCTTCCAGATAGGTCTGCATGGCCCGTTTGAGCGGACGTGCGCCATATTGCACGTCGTATCCTTTGCGGGCAAGGAAATCTTTGGCATCCTCTTCCACCTGCAGGCCATAGCCCATTTCCTTCACCCGTTTGGCAATCGGGCGCAGCTCGATGTCCACGATGCGCTTGATGGCATCCATGTCCAGCTGGTCGAAGTTGATGATGTCATCCAGGCGGTTCAGGAACTCGGGTGAAAATTGTTTATGGAGTGCTTTTTGGATGACGCTCCGGCTATAGGCTTTGTCCTGCGCGGCATTGTCGGGTTTGGTGAAGCCGATGCCGCCGCCAAATTCCTTCAGTTGGCGTGTGCCGCAGTTCGAGGTCATGATGATGACTGTGTTTTTGAAGTCCACCGTCGTGCCATTGCTGTCAGTCAGCCTTCCTTCGTCCAACACTTGCAACAGGATGTTGAACACATCGCTGTGTGCCTTTTCCAATTCGTCCAGCAAAAGGATGGAGTAGGGCTTGCGGCGCACTTTTTCCGTGAGTTGCCCGCCTTCTTCGTGTCCCACGTATCCCGGAGGTGCGCCCACCATGCGGCTCACGGTGTGTTTCTCCATATATTCGCTCATGTCGATGCGGATGAGCGCATCGGGGCTGCCGAACATGTATTCGGCCAGTTTCTTGGCCAAATAAGTTTTGCCCACCCCGGTCGGGCCAAGGAAAAGGAATGCCCCGATGGGCTTGTTCGGGTCTTTCAGGCCGACACGTCCCCTTTGGATGGAGCGCACCAGCTTGTCGATGGCTTCGTCCTGCCCGATGACTTCCCGTTTCAGGTTCTTGCCCATGTCTTTCAGCTTGTGCTCCTCGTCGCGTCCCATGCGCTGTACGGGGATGCCCGTCATCATGGACACCACTTCGGCGATTTGTTCTTCGTCCACCGTCACCCGTTCCTGGCTAAGCTTCTTCTCCCATTCGGCTTTCATGCGGTTCAACTCGTCCTGCAGGTTGGCCTCCTGGTCGCGATAGTCGGCGGCCAGTTCGAAGTTTTGATTTTTCACTGCTTCGTTCTTCAGCGCGTGTATGGTATCGATTTTCTTTTCCTGTTCTTCCATTTCCTTCGACACGGGAGAGTGGGTGATGTGGATGCGCGAACCAGCCTCGTCCATCGCGTCGATGGCTTTGTCCGGGAAGCAGCGGTCGGTCACGTAGCGTTCCGTGAGGCGGACGCAGGCACGGATGGCTTCCGGCGTGTAACGCACATTGTGATGGTCTTCGTAGCGGTCTTTGATGTTTTCCAAGATTTGGATGGTTTCGTCCACCGTGGTGGGTTCCACCATGACCTTCTGGAAGCGGCGTTCCAATGCGCCGTCTTTTTCGATGCTTTTGCGGAACTCGTCCGTGGTCGTGGCACCGATGCATTGGATTTCCCCGCGTGCCAAGGCCGGCTTCAGCATGTTGGCCGCGTCCATGCTACCGGGAGCGGAGCCCGCACCGATGATGGTGTGGATTTCGTCGATGAAGAGGATGACATCCGGATTCTTCTGCAGTTCGGTCAGGATGCTGCGGATGCGTTCTTCGAATTGTCCCCGGTATTTCGTGCCGGCCACTACCGCCGCCATGTCGAGGGCGATAACCCGCTTGTCGAACAGGACACGCGACACTTTCTTTTGCACGATGCGCAGGGCAAGCCCTTCCACAATGGCCGATTTGCCCACGCCCGGTTCACCGATGAGGATAGGGTTGTTCTTTTTCCGCCGGCTCAGGATTTGAGACACGCGCTCGATTTCCTTTTCGCGCCCCACCACGGGATCGAGTATGCCTTCCTGCGCCGCGCGGGTCAGGTCGGTGCCGAAGTTGTCCAGCACCGGCGTGTTGTTGGCCGATTTCCGTTGTGCTTGTGCGGTTTGTGTGCCACTGTTGCTTCGTTCGTTCATCACGTTGTCCGAGGAACGGTTGTCATATTCGTCTTCTTCGTCTTCATCCGGAAAGCCGAAGCCCGACTGAACGTCTGATTTCTCCCTCTTCTGCGTGAGCAGGTTCAGAATGTCGGTGTAGTGGATGCTGTGTTCTTCCAAAATGCGGCAGGCGTTGTTGTCTTTTTCTTTCATGATAGCCAAAAGTATATGTTCGGTGTCGGCCACGTCGGCTTTGAGCACTCGCGCTTCCAGCAGGCAGAGGCGCATGATTTTGGCAGCCTTCTCACTCAATATGATTTCGTTTTCTTCGCTTGCTCCTTCGGAAAGGCGCGTTTGTGCCGTTTGCTCCACGCGTAGCCTTACCGCGTTGAAATCCAAATTGAGCAGACGTAAAATCTGTACGGCTTTCCCTTCACCTTCTTTCAGTAGTCCCAAGAGCAGATGCTCGGGTTCCACACAACTGTTATGCAATCGTTGTGCTTCCGCTTTGCTGTGGTTGAGGACTTCTGATATTTTGGTTGAAAATTGATTGTTCATGTTGTGCCTGATAAAATAGCGAAGATTAGTTCGCTCGCAAAATTAATGATATTATGTGAAGTATTATACAAAATACGTGCCAAAAAATCCTGTTTGCAGGAAGTTTTTGAAATATTTCGTCCCTTTAGGGCGAATTTGATTCTTTTGGCATCTTTTTTAGGGAGTCCAGCGGCGGTTGTATAAATGTGGCGGGAGAGGTTTTTGGGTTTCAGGCATGCAAATCGTTAATTTTAGCCGTTTTTTTTCGTATTCTCTCAAAAAGTAGTAATTTTACGTGCGTTTTAGCAAATGAGAGAATTTATATATTAGTATAGATAAAAGTAATGTTGGACCAAGACAGAATAATGAAAGTGAACATTGAGACCGAGATGCGCAAGGCGTATATCGATTACTCAATGTCTGTTATTGTATCTCGAGCGTTGCCTGATGTGCGCGACGGCTTCAAACCTGTGCATAGACGTATATTATATGGTATGAGGGAATTGGGGAACACCCATGACAAGCCCTATAAGAAATGCGCCCGTATCGTGGGTGAAGTGTTGGGTAAGTATCACCCGCATGGCGATTCTTCGGTTTACGGGGCTTTGGTGCGCATGGCACAAGAATGGAGTATGCGCTATACGTTAGTGGACGGACAAGGGAATTTTGGTTCGGTGGACGGCGACAGTGCGGCTGCCATGCGTTACACGGAGGCCCGCCTGCAATTGATGGGCGAGGCCATGATGGAAGATTTGGAAAAGGAAACCGTCGATATGACGAAGAACTTCGACGGGACGTTGGACGAGCCGACGGTGCTTCCTTCCAAAATACCGAATTTGCTGGTGAACGGAGCCAGCGGCATTGCGGTGGGTATGGCGACGAACATTCCCACGCATAATTTGGGCGAAGTCATTGATGCTTGCGTGGCCTATATCGACAATCCGGATATCGACGTGGAGGGCTTGATGGAGTATGTCAAGGCACCCGACTTCCCGACAGGAGGGTTCATTTACGGAATGCAGGGGGTGCGTGACGCTTACGAGACCGGACGTGGGCGTGTGGTAATGCGGGCACGGGCAGAGATTGAGCCAGGGGAGAACCATGACAAAATTGTGGTGACAGAAATTCCTTACGGCGTGAACAAGGCCGAATTGATTAAGCAGATAGCCGATTTGGTCAACGAAAAGAAAATAGACGGCATCAGCAACGTGAATGACGAGTCTGACCGCGAGGGTATGCGCATCGTGGTGGACGTGAAGCGTGATGCCAATGCCAACGTGGTATTGAACAAATTGTTCAAGATGACTCCACTGCAAACTAGTTTCAGCGTGAATTGCATCGCACTGGTGAAGGGGCGTCCCAAGTTGCTTTCGTTGAAAGATTGCATTTCCAATTTCGTGGCCCATCGGCACGATGTGGTCGTGCGCCGGACGAGATATGATTTGCGTAAGGCCGAAGAGCGGGCACATATCCTGGACGGTTTGATTATCGCGAGCGACAATATTGACGAGGTGGTACACATCATCCGCCAGGCACAGAATCCGCAGGCTGCCGTAGAAGGGTTGATGGCACGTTTCGAACTGGACGAAGTGCAGGCCAAGGCCATTGTAGAGATGCGCCTCCGCCAGTTGACCAACCTGATGCAAGAACAGCTACGGAACGAATATGACGAGCTGTTGAAGCAAATCGAATATTTCAAGCAAATCTTGAGTGATGAGAACCTTTGCAAAAAGGTCATCAAGGACGAGCTGGTGGAAGTGAAGGAACAATTCGGCGATGCACGGCGTTCAGAAATTGTTTATTCCAGCGAGGAATTCAATCCGGAAGACTTTTATGCCGATGACGAGATGGTCATTACCATCAGCCATTTAGGTTACATCAAACGAACTCCGTTGGCTGAGTTCCACGCCCAGGCGCGTGGAGGAGTTGGCAGCAAGGGCACCAGTACGCGTGATGCGGACTTCGTGGAATACATTTATCCGGCCACGATGCACAACACGATGCTTTTCTTCACGCAAAAAGGCCGTTGTTTCTGGCTGAAAGTCTATGAAATCCCTGAAGGGGCGAAAAACTCCAAGGGACGTGCCATCCAGAACATGCTGAATATCGACCCGGATGATGCCATCAATGTGTGCCTGCGTATCAAAAACCTGAATGATGCTGAGTTCTGCAAGTCGCATTACGTGGTGTTCTGCACGAAAAACGGTATCATTAAAAAGACTTGCTTGCAGGAATATTCACGTCCGCGCGCAAATGGAGTGAATGCCATCACGATTCGTGAGGATGACCGCGTGATAGGTGTCCGGCTGACCAACGGCGAGAACGAGATTGTCATTGCCAACCGTAACGGACGTGCCATTCGTTTCCATGAAAGCAAGGTGCGTCCGATGGGACGTACTGCGACTGGTGTGAGGGGCATGACAATCGACGACGACGGGGCGGACGAAGTAATCGGGATGGTTTGCGTGAATGACCTGCAGAAAGAAACCATCATGGTGGTCAGCGAACAAGGTTATGGCAAACGTTCGGATATTGACGATTACCGTGTGACAAACCGTGGCGCAAAGGGCGTGAAGACGTTGAACATCACGGAAAAGACAGGAAAATTGGTCGCTATTAAGGCCGTGACGGACGAAAACGACCTGATGATTATCAACAAAAGTGGCATCACTATCCGTTTGAAAGTTGCCGCTGTGCGCATCATGGGGCGTGCCACGCAGGGAGTGCGCCTGATTAACCTTGAAAAACGCAATGACCACATCAGCAGTGTTTGCAAGGTGCAGACGCAGGTCAACGAAGAAGAGGATGAAGAATTGATGCTTGGACAGATGGAAGGAGCGGAAGGTAACGAGACTCCGGAAATAGATAATCCAAAGGAAGATACAAAGGAGTAATATAAAACTTTTAATTTTTAAAGTTATGAAAAAGTATGTATTATCAATCGCGCTGCTGGTTGCCGCAACCGGTGCGTTCGCACAGAACAGGCTGGTGAAGAAAGCGCAGGGCTTGATGGACGAAAACAACTTTACGGAAGCCCAAACGTTGTTGACACAAGCTTTGACTAGCGGGGAAACGAAGGACATGGCCTTGGCGTGGAACACCCAAGGTGACCTTTACCAGCGTCTTTTTGCAGATGAACTGAACAAGGCTGCCGCTCACCAACCGATGGATACGGCAAAGTTTGTCAAAAACTTGTATGCTTGTCTTGACGCTTACGAGAAATGTAATGAGTTCGACGAGGATAAGGAATATGTGGAAAAGAACAAGGGGAACCTGATGAAGTTCCGCACGTTCCTCATGTATGCCGGACAATTCAATTTCCAAAACCATAACTTTTCGGAAGCCTACAAGGCGTATGATGCTTGGTTGAACTTCCCGAAGACACAAAAGATGGTGGCCAATGAACCGGCGGTGTTGAACGACACGGTGTTTGACAAGCGCCAAGTGGCCTATTACGCTTGTCTTGCTGCTTACCAAGGGAAGGAATATGACAAAGTGGGGATGCACATCAACGAGGCTCTTGAGTATGACAAGGAAGCCAAGACTGTAAGGCAATTGCACCTGATGATGTTGTTGGAAACCGGGGACACAGCCCAATGGATTGACGCTTCCAAGAAATATGCCACGGCAGATGAAGCTATTGCACAAAACTTGCTGGCATATTATGCGGAACGGAAAATGAACGACGAGGCATTGGCTTTTGCCGATGCGCTTTTGGCCGCAGATCCGAACAACAAGATTGCCAATTATTCCAAGGGTGTGGTGTTGTTCGGGCAGGAAAAGTACAATGAGGCTTTGCCTTTCTTTGAGAAGAGCGCGGAGATTGACCCGACATTCGCCGATGCCTATTACAATGCCGGCGTTTGCTGCTGTAACGAAGGCTATGCCGTCAATGAGGAAATTGGAAAGAAGAAACTGACCCAAAAGGCGTATGACGCGGAAATCGTCAAAGTGAAGGACTTGTACAAGAAAGGAGAACCTTATTTCCTGAAAGTCAAGGAACTTGAACCCGATAATCCGGAAAGATGGGCATCCCGCCTGAGGACAATTTACTATATCCTCGGCGACAAGGAAAAAGAGAAAGAGATGGACGCTTATCTCGGTGGGCAATAACGGTGTAACAGTTTGACGAATGGACAACAAGGGATGGTGTGCGTTTCAGACGGGCATCATCCCTTTATGGTTTGATACGAATGAGGAAAAACGGATTGTTGCTTGGAGTCGTGGCAGGAATGCTTGCTTTCACAGTGGTGGAGGCGAGCGGGGGGAACGTAGTCCGCGAGGCTAGGAAAACCATCAAGGATGCCCGCTATGAAGAGAATGGCAATGAAGCTAAGAAGGTGGCCGACCGTTTGGCGGCGGCAGAGAAGAGCTTATTGGAAGCCGTTCCTTCAGAAAAAAGTACCCGGAAGAAAGCCGCGCTTTATTTCACCGCAGCTGAAGTGCAATGCCGCTTCAACGACATTGAGAATGAGAAGATCTATTTGAAGCGGGCCTACGACACGGCCTTATATTATGGTAGTATATATAAGGTGTACCAGTACATGCGTCTGTGCGATTCTGTGGAGGCGTCTGCAGGCGGTAAGGTGAAATACAAATATCGCGAACCGGCGCGCAAATGCCTGCTGGCTTATCGTCCTAATTTGCTGAACGGGGCGCGTTTCTATTTGCACAAGAAGAATTACGCCGAAGCTTGCCGTTTTTTGGATTTGTATTTGTCTTCGGCCTGTTATCCTTTGTTGCGCCGTGATTTCCTGGACCAGGCAGATTCCACTTATTTCCGTGCGGCTTATTGGATGATTTCCGCTTCCTACAGCGTGGGCGATTACGAAAAGGTGGTGCGTTATGTGCCTGCGGCATTGCGCTACCACGGCCAGCGTCAATATGTGCAGGAGTATTTGTGTCGTTCCTATTTGTCGCAAGGCGACACGTTGCAATGGTTGCAAGCCTTGAAGAAAGGAATCTTGAATTTTCCCGACCACACTTATTTTTTCATGAGCCTTGAGGAATACTTGAACCGGAACGGGAGATATGACGAGTCCATACTTTTTGCCGACAGGATGATACAATATGACCCGAAAAATCATTTGTTTTGGTACGCGAAAGCCGTGGCTTGCATGCGCAAGGATGATTATCCGTCCTGTGTGGCCAATTGCGACGTGGTCCTGACGTTGGACAGCATGCATGCGGGAGCGAATTATTTCAAAGGACTTGCTTATTGCAGTATGGCGAAAGAAATTTCCGGGAAAATGCAGGGCATGGATTTGCGGAGTGCGGATTACCAGAAACTGCGGATGGACATGCTGGATTGTTATTTCAAGGCCCGGAAGCCCTTGGAGCGCATGCGCAACCTGTTGCCAGACAAGGCCAGGCGTTGGGCACCGCTTTTATATCAGGTTTATTTGTATTTGAACGAGGGCGTGAAGTTCGAAGAAATGGAGGGCATCATGCAATCATTGAAGGAAAGAAAGGAGAAGGAATAGGGAAAATGGAACGTCGTTTGAAAATCTATATGGCACCGATGCAGGGCATTACGGAAGCCCCTTTCAGAAACTTTTTCGACCGGTATTTCGGAGGGGTGGAAACATATTACACGCCGTTTGTGCGTTGGGAACATGACGGCATACGGAGGAAAGATTTGCGCGATGTATCGCCGGAAAACAATCATGTGCCCATGCTCGTCCCGCAAATATTGGCCGGTTCCTTGAATGAGGCGGAACAACTTTTGGCACAGATTCTTCCTTTGGGGTACCGCCGGATTGATTTGAACATGGGGTGCGCTTTCCCGGCTGTGGCCAAAAAAGCAAAAGGTTGCGGCATCTTGCCTTTCCCGGAAAAGGTGGGCGACGTGTTACGAGTCGTGGAACGCCATCCGGACGTGTCTTTTTCCGTCAAGATGCGGTTAGGGTACGAAGAACCGGACGAATGCCTTGCCGTGTTGCCCGTGTTGAATGTCGCGAATTTGGCTTGTGTGACAGTGCATGCCCGCACCGGGCGGCAACAGTATAAAGGGGAATGCGACCGCGAGTCTTTTCGGCGTTTTGCCGAAGGTTGTGTGCATCCGGTGGTTTATAATGGAGATGTCGCGACGCGGGAAGATTGCGAACGATTGGCGGAATGGATGCCCGGGTTGGGAGGGGTCATGCTTGGGCGCGGATTGCTGGCATCTCCGTGGATGGCGGCGGAATACCGTGCCGGAAAAGCTTGGGGCGAAGCCGAACGCCAGGCCCGCATGCGGCTGTTCCATGCCGGATTGTTCGACCACTACGCCCAAACGCTCGAAGGAGGCGAGAAGCAGTTGCTGATGAAGATGAAGACTTTTTGGGAATATCTGCTGCCGGATGCCGACCGCAAGTTGCACAAGAAAATCCATAAGGCGCAGAAAACGGCAGACTACACCGAAGCCGTGTTCCATCTGTTGTCCGGAGAGAAGTGAAATGTGCGTTTTTATTGACAAGCAAACATGAGAATCAGAATGAAGAAACATTGCATGCTTTTGGGGGCTCTGATGTGTATTGGGGTTTCGGGCTTTTCGCAGGAAGAAAAAGCTGAGACGGTGCGCGAACCCTTGGTGCATGACCCTGTCATGGCCAAGGAGGGAGACACATATTATTTGTATTTCACGGGATGGGGAATTTCTTCCATGACCACGAAAAACCTGAAGGATTGGACTTTCTCCCGTGAAGTTTTTCCCGTTGCGCCGCAGTGGGCCAAGGACAGTGTCCCGGGTTACAAGGGGCATACTTGGGCTCCGGACATTCTTTATGCCGGCGGGAAGTACCACATTTTTTATTCTTGTTCCACATTCGGAAAGAACACGTCTGCCATCGGGCATGCTTACCGTAGCACGTTAAGTCCGGACAGTGCAGAACCATGGACGGACACGGGGGCGGTCATCACGTCCCGTGAGGGCGGCAATTACAATGCCATCGACCCCAATGTGGTCATTGACGAGACGGGCACCCCGTGGATGGTGTTCGGTTCGTTTTGGGATGGCATCCAACTGGTGCAGCTGACGAAAGACATGTCTTCTACCTGTAAACCGGAAAAACTTTATACGGTTTCTTCGCGCCGCACGGACAGGCCGCATGCAAGTCCCGGTGTCAGGGCCAATGCCGTTGAAGCCCCGTTTATATTCAAACATGATGGTTATTACTACCTGTTTGTTTCTTTTGATTTCTGTTGTCGTGGGAAGAAGAGCGACTACAACGTGGTGGTTGGACGTTCCAAGCAAATCTGTGGCCCTTATTTGGACAAAGAAGGGCGTGACATGGCTCAAGGCGGCGGGAGTCCCGTTATAGGTGGCAATGCGGAGTTTGTGGCCATTGGGCATAGCGCGGCTTACCATTTCGACGGGAAAGATTATTTCATGGCACACGGTTACAGCCGGACGGATGGTGCCAGCAAGTTGTTCCTTGCGGAAATGGCATGGGATGAGGATGGTTGGCCGGTAGTGCCTTCGGAATAGCATGCAGGAAGTGTGTTTGGGGTGGCAGAATCTTGGGGATTTAACACCATCTGGAAAAACGAATTGAGGAATTGAGTGATACAGAGTTCCTGCTTTTACAAACTTGTGAATGTCGGCAGTCGAAGCCGGCAGGAATGAACTGTCCCGCCTCGCAGGGGGACAAGCCCCGAAGGGGCCGGAGGGGGGCTCACACCCACGGGGGCGTAACGCCCCTTCTGTTCGCCGTGCGGCGGCCAAATGCCCTTTTGTTTCCCTTGCGGCGGCCATAATGGCCGTTTTGTTCCCTTTGCGGGACGATACGTGGGTGGGAAACCCCTCCGGCTCTTCGAGCCACCTCCCCTGCAGGCGGAGGGGTTTTTCTCCGCACGGGCAAGTGAGGGGAAGCAGGGCATTTGATTACAAACGAATATTCGTCAGTTGTTAAATCTCCGAGATTAGGAACAGTTCCCGAAAATACAGGGTAATAGCGTATCCTGACGGAAGCTCCTTGTTATGTTTTTTTGCAGTGTGCAGATTTGTCTTTTGATAAGCTAAGCTGCACCTCGGCATGAAAAACAAATCAATTTGTTTTGTCCTGCGCTCGGTTTGCATTATCTTTGTCCCAACAACAAATAACAAAAGAGAGATGGAGAGGACTGTATTTAATAAAGCCCAAATAGAACTGCTTGATTTGATGGCGGGGGTAAATAGTGAGGAAGAGCTTAATGCCCTAAAATATGTTATATCTGAGTTCTTTGCTCGGCGTGCAGATGAAGAGTTGGATAAATTGTGGCAGAATGGGCAGTGGAATGAACAAACGCTGGAAGATTTGCATAATGCTCATTATCGCACACCTTACAAACAATGAAACGTCATATCGTATTGGACACCAATTGCTTGGTGCAGATGTTGTCGGTACATGGCTCGTATCGCCTTGCATGGCAAGCTTTTCGAGAAGGGAAATACTTGCTTTGCGTAAGTAATGAGATACTTGATGAATGCGAAGAAATCATAGGGAGGGTGGCTAATGCGCCTGTAGCACATAACATTGTTCACGCGATAGCCCACAGTCCGTTTACACGTTTTTTTGATTCCCGGTTTCATTTTCGGCTTATTGAACAAGACCCGGATGACAACAAATTTGTAGATTGCGCTATTATTGCTGGTGCTGATTATATTGTAAGTGAGGATGCCCATTTCCGTGTGTTGGAAAAAATCGCGTTTCCCAAAGTCTGTGTCATCCGTCTTGAGCAATTCATGGAAGACATAGGACGGATGTAATTCCTAGCGAAAACTTCTTTTTACGATTCTTTGTTTTGCATTATATCGGGGCTGACTTTCTTTTCCTGAAAAACAAATCAATTTGTTTTGTCCTGCGCTCGGTTTGCATTATCTTTGTAGCACTAAGATGAGATTTATGAAATGTTCGGTGAAGATTGCAGTTCTTTTATGTGGTATTGTCGCAGCCTTCGTGTCGTGTGATGACGATTCGGATGGGGTGGGTGAAAAACAGGCGACAAGAAAGGCATCCCAAGAAGCCACTTATCTTTTATATATGGTGGGGCAAAACAACCTGTCTTCTTGTTTGGATGAGAATGTAAAAGACTTGATGGCCGGATATGAGGCATCGGACGTGGATGCGAACATTTTGGTTTATGCCGACCTGAACGCTGCGCCTGAATTGTACCTGCTTGAGAAAGACCGCAACGGAAATGTGCAAAAGACAACGGTGAAGACATATCCCGACCAATATTCCGTGGATCCGGAAGTGATGCATGCCGTGCTCACGGAGGTCTTTGCCAACTATCCGGCCACGCGGAGGGGGGTGACATTTTCTTCCCATGCAGATGGTAGCCTGTATCATTCCAACACGGCGGGCAAACGTGCTTTCGGCGACGAGGGCTCCGACGAGGGCTCTGGCCATTACACGATGAATGTAACGGACTTGCGCGAGGCGTTGTCGGATTGTCCATATTTGGATGTGATTATGTTTGATGCCTGCATGATGGGGAGTGTGGAGACGGCTTACGAGCTGAAGGACTGCGCCCGTTATTTCCTTGCCGCGCCTAATTCGGTGATAGCTTCAGGTTTCCCATACGACGAGATGCTGGTGGACTTGGTGCGGATGGATGCCGAGGGCTTGTCACGGACGGGGCAGGCATACATGGACTATTACCGTTCCAATGATGTGGAATGGGATGATTTTGCCTCCATCTGCGTCACGGACTTGTCCTGTATGGATTCTTTGGCCTTGTATATGGATTCCCTTTTCCAGTCGCCCTTGGTGCAGGCGCGTCCGGCATATTTGGACCGGGCTGACCTTCAACATTTCGAGAACGGCTATGCGTTGTATGATTTCGGGGAATGGGTGGACAGCCTGGGAGGCGACAACCCATACGCGGCCAAAGTCCGGGCCGTGTTGGACAAGGCGGTCGTCTATGAGGCGCACGGGGAATACGCTTCTTGTAGCAATTATCCTTACTATTTGACGATTCCCATCAAGGAGGGTGCTTATTGTGGGTTGAATACCTATGTCCCATCCCGCTATCCTTTTTATTTGGAAAGAGACCAAATGAACTTTTTCACCACTTTACGATGGTATCGCGATGCGGGTTTCTGGCGTTCGGGATTCTACAATTGTTTTGAATCCCAGGATGGCGGGGAATAACAGGGTTGTACAGTTCCAAATAGCCCCTCTTTGGGCGTGTTTTTGCAGGGAAAGGCGGGAAGAATGCGAAAATATTCGTACCTTTGCGCCATGAAACCAACGATATTTATCGTTTAAATCTGAATTTTATGGCTTACAACTTATTGAAAGGCAAGCGCGGCATCATTTTCGGGGCGTTGAACGACGCTTCCATCGCGTGGAAAGTGGCGGAACGCGCCGTGGAAGAAGGTGCACAGATTGTGCTGACCAACACCCCGGTGGCCTGCCGGATGGGCACGATTGCCGAATTGGCGGAGAAAACGCATGCCACGGTCATTCCGGCCGACGCGACTTCGCTGGAAGATTTGGAGAACCTGTTCGTGGAAGCGCAGAAGGCGTTGGGCGGGCAAATCGACTTTGTGCTCCATTCCGTGGCTATGAGTGCCAACATGCGCAAGAAGCGCACTTATGATGACTTGGATTATGATTTGTTGAACAAAACGCTGGATATTTCCGCCATCTCGTTCCACAAGATGATACAGACGGCAAAAAAACTGGATGCCATCGCCGAGAATGGTTCCATCTTGGCCTTGAGCTACGTGGCCGCCCAGCGCACGTTCTTCGGCTACAACGACATGGCCGATGCCAAGTCGCTGCTGGAGTCCATCGCACGTAGTTTCGGTTACATTTACGGGCGCGAAAAAGGGGTGCGCGTGAACACCATCTCGCAGTCGCCCACCTTCACCACGGCCGGTGGCGGCATCAAGGGTTTCGACGGGCTTTATGACTTCAGCGACCGCATGTCGCCCCTTGGCAACGCCAGTGCCGACGAGTGTGCGGACTATTGCGTGGTGATGTTCTCTGACCTGACGAAGAAAGTCACGATGCAGAACCTTTTCCACGACGGCGGATTCTCCAGCATGGGCATGTCGTTGCGCGGCATGGTGCAGTACCAGAAGTCGTTCATCGACGAGAATCGCGACGAGAATGGAAAAATAATTTATGGATAATTCGCTTCCGGGCGGATATTGAAAGGGAAGACAGCCTGTGATTCGGCCAAATTCTGTATGTTTGTGCTTCGAATGACAGGCTGTTTTTTTTTCTGTACAGAGTTTATCGTGTAAAACCAGAATATGAACAGGACAATTATTACAGTTGTGGGTAAGGATGCCGTGGGCATCATTGCGAAAGTGTGTACTTATTTGGCCGAGAACGGGGCCAATATCTTGGATATCTCGCAGACCATCGTGCAAGAGTATTTCAATATGATGATGATTGTGGACTTGACGAATGTCGATAAGGCTTTCGAGGTCGTGGCTGGCGAGCTGGCCGAAATCGGGCTTTCGCTGGGCGTACAGGTGAAGTGCCAGCGCGAAGAGATATTTGACAAGATGCACCGGATTTAAGCCGACAAGAAGTATGATAAACATTTATGAAGTGTTGGAAACCAACAAGATGATCGAGCAGGAAAACCTCGATGTGCGCACCATCACCATGGGCATCAGCTTGTTGGACTGTGCGGCTTCGGACGTGGACGGCCTTTGCCGCAACATTTATGACAAGATTACCCGCTTGGCGGAGAAGTTGGTCAAGACTGGCGAGGACATTTCCAAGGAATACGGGATTCCCATCGTGAACAAGCGCGTGTCGGTGACTCCCGTTTCATTGGTGGGCGCATCGGCTTGTCGCTCTTCTGAAGATTACGTGAAGGTGGCACATGCCTTGGATAGGGCGGCCCGCGAGGTGGGCATCAATTTCCTGGGCGGCTATTCGGCGATCGTGTCAAAAGGCATGACGCACAGCGACGAACTGCTCATCCGCTCCATTCCGCAGGCTTTGGCCGAGACGGAGCGGATATGCAGTTCCGTGAACGTGGGCTCCACCAAGACGGGGCTGAACATGGATGCCGTGCGCCTGATGGGGGAGACGGTGTTGCAGACGGCGGAACTCACCAAGGAGAAAGACTCATTGGGGTGCGCCAAGCTGGTGGTGTTGTGCAATGCACCGGACGACAATCCTTTCATGGCCGGGGCGTTCCACGGCGTGTCGGAGCCGGATGCGGTCATCAACGTGGGCGTAAGTGGTCCCGGCGTGGTGAAATATGCACTGGAACAAATCCGCGGGGCCAGTTTCGAAGTGCTTTGCGAGACCATCAAGCGCACGGCCTTCAAGATTACCCGGGTGGGGCAGCTTGTGGCACAGGAGGCTTCGCGCCGTTTGGGCATTCCTTTTGGCATCATTGATTTGTCTTTGGCACCTACTCCCGCGATTGGCGACAGTGTGGCGGAGATTTTGGAGGAAATCGGGCTGGAACGTGCGGGAGCACCCGGCACGACGGCGGCTTTGGCTTTGTTGAACGACCAAGTGAAGAAAGGCGGCGTGATGGCTTCGTCCTATGTGGGTGGCCTGAGCGGGGCTTTCATTCCCGTGAGCGAAGACCAAGGCATGATCGGAGCCGTGGAATGCGGGGCCTTGACACTGGAAAAGCTGGAAGCCATGACTTGTGTATGTTCTGTAGGATTGGACATGATTGCCATTCCGGGCGACACACCGGCCACGACAATTGCCGGCATCATTGCCGACGAGGCCGCCATCGGGATGGTCAACCAAAAGACGACGGCTGTGCGCATCATTCCGGTCGTCGGGAAAACAGTGGGCGACACGGTCGAGTTTGGCGGGTTGTTGGGGCATGCTCCCGTAATGCCGGTCAACACGTTCAGCTGCCGCGATTTCGTGAACCGCGTGGGGCGTATTCCGGCTCCCATCCACAGCTTTAAGAATTAGGAATTGTAGAGATTCTTGCCAAGTACGTGCGAAAGCAAACGCGACTGCGCCAAAAAGACTTTTTGGCGCAGTCGAAATTCAGTGGGGAAAAACGGTTTCATGCTTCCCCGTTGATATGCTGCGACAGATTTCCGAATCCTTGGGGGCCCTTCGGGCCACCTCCCCTGCAAGGCGGAGGAGTTTTGCCTACGGACGGACAAACTCTTTGTTGCGACGGAATTCAAACCCGTCGCAGTTGCGCCTGGGACGGTATCCGACGACACGCGGGTCTGACAGAATGTCACCCCGAGGATGGTACAAATTTCTTTTTGCCGGATTTAGACAAATTTCCGTGACGCGGCTTTTGAGCCTGCAAAGCAAAACAGAGAAAAAAAACAGGCATTCTTTGCACAAAACAGCCCCTTTGTGCAGTGTTTTATGGGGGATTTTTACTTTTTGAGGCAGTCCGGTCCCGAAATCTTGCCGCCGGGACGGAAAAATCCGGGCCCCGAAAAAGAAATTCCCGGCCCCGAAATTCTTTTTTCGAGCCCCGAATTTTTTTCCCGGCCCTGTTTTTTTTCAGACGGCGGCTTGGAAGCCCTTTTTCCCGCTATTTGGAACTTTTTCACCGACAAATCCCCGATGTCAATATGTCGGCACAAGCCCCGCCCGGCTTACGTGCCCCGGCAATCCCGGCGCGGAAACAGCCCGCACCCGCGACAAAAAGAAAGCCTGCGCCCTCTATTTGCCGACATTTGGGTTTCCGCACGTTCCGCGAGACTGCGTTTTTTGCGCCCGCCACCGCCCCCTGCTCCGTACAAGTGAATCTCAGAGGCCTTCAAATGACAAAGTGTCAAATCCCCCGGGAAATAGCAAAATGTCAAATCCGTCGCAGCGTATCAGCGGGGAAGCATGAAAACGTTCTTCCCCGCTGAATTTCTACTGCGCCATTTTTCCATGCAAACAGAAATCCCCTTGGCTTGCTTCTGTATGGCCAAGGGGATGAAGGGCAATTTTGTATCAGCCTGTGCTGCCTTTTTTATTCTTCAATCAGCTGCGTGGCTTTGGCGCGCTCTTCCACGGGCTTTTCAAAGGCTTCGCGCGCGTTGGTGAAGATCTCTTCTACGCGGTCCACGGTCTTGCGGCGGAATTTGGCAGACCCCCACAGGAGTTTGGTCTTGGCCTTGTTGAGCGCGTTGGCATCGTTGATCCATTCTTCGGCACGGTAGGTGCGGCCATTGTAACCATCGTTGTCTTCCTCGTAGTAGTAGCTGATTTGGGTCAGGGTCATGTGGCATTTTCCGTCTGAGCATTCTGCGGTGAGCAAGTAGCGGAAACGGGTGCGGTCCCACACCAGCGGTTTTTTCTTGAATGTCATCCATTCCTCGAAACGACCCACGACAGTGCCTTCCACAGAGTCCTCCATAACCATTTTGGTGCCCTGCATTTGTATCTCCTCTTTGGTCATTTGCCGGATATACTCTTTCATCACCGCGTATATTTCCTGCTTGTTCTTGTCTTTCACGGCAAAAGTCTGTTGGAACAGGACTTGTCCGTTGACTTCAGGGACGGCACCGGCCAAGTATTTGGAGTCGTCTCTTTTTTCTTTTGCGAAAGCCAACATCGGCACACATAACAGTAGCAATAGAATTTTTCTCATGGATTCAATCTTTTAAAGTTCTGCGCAAAATTAATAAAAGAAAGCCAATATCCGGCAGGCCGAGCTCGGCTTTTAGTCATTTTAGCACCTTTTATAGTGTGTACTTGTCCAAATAGGCAGAGACTCCCGCCTTGTAAGTGTCTGAGATGGGGATGCGCGTTTTTCCGAACACGATTTGTCCTTTGTCGAGCGTTTTCACTTTGCTCATCTGCACGATGTACGAACGGTGGACGCGCATGAAGCGCGGGGAAGGAAGCCGTTCCTCCATGTTCCTCATGCTGGCAAGGGTCAGCACGGGGCGCGGTTCGCTTTCCAGGTAGATTTTCAGGTAATCTTTCAGCCCTTCGATATACAGGATGTCGTCCAAGCGAATTTGCACGAGTTTGTAGTCGGACTTCACGTAGATGAAATCTTTCTTCCTGTCGTCTTTTGCTTCCGCTTTCCGTTTCATGCTGAACCATTCCCGTGCCTTGTGCGCGGCAGTCAGGAACTCGTTGTAATCAATAGGTTTGAGAAGATAGTCGATGGCATTGGCTTTGAATCCTTCAATGGCATATTGGTCGAAAGCGGTGGTAAAGACGATGCGGACATCCGAGGGCAGAAGTTTGGAAAACTCCAAGCCGTTGAGGTCGGGCATCTGTATGTCCAAGAATATCAGTTCGACATCTTTGAAATCGATTTCGTTCAAGGCCATGACCGCACTGTTGTATTTTCCATGGAGCTCAAGGAACGGGGTCTTCTTCACGTAACTTTCCATGAGGTCCAGGGCCAGCGGTTCATCGTCGATGATTGCACATTTGAGTATCATGCTTGTGTGGTTTGAATGGTGAGTGTAGATGTGTATATGGTTTGTTGGTTTTCCGTGCCTTTCGTCCATTCGTAACGGTCGGGATAAATCAGGTTCAGCCTTTTTTGCACCTGCTCAAGCCCGATTCCGCTCCCGCTGATGTCGTTCCGCCTTTTCGGGAAATTGGAGTTGCGGATCCGGCAGGTCAGGATTCCGTCTTGCGGGGAATAAATCCGGATATGGATGAAGCTCGGCTTGATGGGGCTGATGCCATGCTTGAACGCGTTTTCGAACAACGAAATGAAAATCAGCGGGGCGATGCGGATACGCCTTTCGTCCGGCACGTCCACGGAGAATTGCAAGTCCACGTTGTCGGACAACCGGATTTTCATCAGGGCCACGTAGTTGCGGAGGAATTCAAGTTCGCGTTCCAAGGGGATGAAATCCTGGTTGTTGTCATAGAGGAGATGGCGGAGCAGGCGGCTAAGGTCTTGCACGGCCTGTTGCGCCTTGCCTGCGTCGAATGCGATGAGTGCGTAGATGTTGTTCAGCGTGTTGAGCAGGAAATGCGGGTTGATTTGGTTGTGCAGGTTTTTCAGCTCGGCTTCGATGTGGCGCATTTCCGCCTTTTGGCGTCCCAGTTCAGCCTCGTGCCATTTCTTGCTCATGCGGATGACGGCCGCCAGCCCGGCAATTAGCCCGAACATGACGAAATCGCGAAGGCGGAACAGCAGGTTGCGCCACATTCCCATGCCTTCCTTCCTCGGGGGGAGAGGGATGTCATGGAAACAGGCTTCGCCTATTTTGAACCAAAAGTGGGTGAAGACTAACATGCACAGGCAGAAAATGGCATTGACGAGCGCATAGGTCTTATATTTCTTCCGGAACAACAATTTTGGCACGAGCCATATGTAGTTCAGGTAAAAGATCATGGCCATGGCAAGGGGAGGCCCCATCATGCGGAACACGATGCTCTGGTCGGTGCGTTCGTGCCCGCTTCCGATGAGCATCGGGGGCAGGCAAAACAGGAACAGCCACGCACACAGGTGGATGAACGGTTCGCGCGGTGAATGCTTATGGAACGTCCTAGGAGTCATGGCTTATTCGTATCTGAGTGCCTCAATGGGATCCATGTTGGCCGCTTTCTTGGCCGGATACCAGCCGAAAAAGATGCCGATGAACGTGCAGACACCGAAACTCATGATGATGCTCCACCATTGGATGAAGATGGGCATGTGGGCTGCCATCTTGATGGCGTAAGCCGCCCCGATACCGAGGAACACGCCTATCAGGCCGCCTGCAATGCTAAGGATGGCCGCTTCGATGAGGAATTGGCTCAGGATGTCGATGCCGCGCGCCCCGACAGACATGCGCAGGCCGATTTCCTTGGTCCGTTCGCTCACGGACACGTACATGATGTTCATGATGCCAATGCCGCCCACGACGAGCGAGATGCCGGCCACGCTTCCCAGCAGGATGGTCAGCAAGTCCATCGTGGAGTTCATCATCGTGGCGAGTTCTTCCTGGCTCCGGATGGTGAAGTCGTTCACTTCGGCCTCGGTGGTTTCCGTGCCGTCTTTCAGCTTGTGGTTTTTGCGAAGGATGGCCGTGATGTCCTCGATGGCCTGGTCAGTGGCATCTTCGGTCACGGCAGAGCAGTTGATGCCTTGCAGGTAGGTCACGGCCAAGATGCGTTTCATGACGGTGGTGTAGGGCACCAGTGCCAAGTCGTCCTGGTCCATGCCCATTGAGTTATAGCCCTTGGACTTCAACACGCCCACCACGCGGAACGGAATGCTGTTGAAACGCACCACTTTGCCGATAGGGTCGCCCCCGTCGGGGAAAAGGTTGTCCACGACGGTCTTTCCCAGCACGCAGACTTTCGCGGCGGTGCGGATATCTTGTTCGCTGAAAAACTCCCCGTCTTCCACCTTGAGCTGGCGGATAGTCAGATAGTCTTCGTTTACGCCATAGATGGTGGAAGGCGTGTTGTTGTTGCCGTAAATGAACTGTCCGCTACTGTTCACCGAAGGACTGATGGCAGAAAGATAGCGCGCTTCGTCGCGTATGCTTTCATAATCTTCCAGTTTCAGGGTTTGCATTTCATCTGCGTCTTGCCGCACTCCGCCACGCATGTCCGCCCCCGGATGGATCATAATCATATTCGAGCCCATTTCCGAAATCTGTTTGCGGATGCTGCGCTTGGAACCTTGCCCGATGGCCAGCATGGCGATGACGGAAGCCACGCCGATGATGATGCCAAGGGCGGTGAGGAACGACCGCAGTTTGTTCGCCGAGATGGCCTTGAGGGCTATTTTGAAAAGATTCGTCGTATTCATATATATAATAGGTATAGGTTTAGTCGTCCTGGGGGACGGGGATTTTTGCCAAAGCTTCGGCTGCCGACTGTATGTCGTGGTTTTCCGCATCTTCCCGTATCTTTCCATCGCGGAGCATGATGTTGCGGCTGCTGTAACGGGCTATTTCAGGATTGTGGGTCACGAAGATGATGGTGCGTCCCATCGCGTGGAGCTGTTGGAACAGCACCAGGATTTCAAACGAGGTGCGGGTGTCCAAGTTACCGGTGGCTTCGTCGGCGAGCAAGACGGCGGGGTCGTTCACCAAAGCGCGGGCGATGGCCACGCGCTGCATCTGTCCGCCAGACATTTGGTTGGATTTGTGGTAGAGCCGGTCACCGAGCCCCACCATCTCAAGGGCTTGGATAGCGCGTTCGCGCCGTTCCTTGGCAGAGACAGCAGAATTGTACATCAGCGGGAGTTCCACGTTTTCCACCGCCGTGGTTTTGGGCAGCAGGTTGTAGTTTTGGAATACGAAGCCGATTTTGCGGTTGCGCAACACCGCCCGTTCGCGGCGTTTCATCGTGCGGACACTTACACCGTCAAGGATGTATTCTCCCGACGTGGGCGTGTCAAGGCATCCCAGCTGGTTGAGCAACGTGGACTTTCCGGAACCGGATGTCCCCATGATGGTGACGAACTCGCCTTCGTAAATCTTGAACGAGATGCCACGCAGGGCATGCACTACTTCATCGCCCACAATGAAGTTCCGTTTCACGTTTTGCAGCTCGATGACGGTTTTCCTATGGATGTTTTCTTCCATGACGGATACGTTTAGGCGGTTATTTCTTCTTCTTGTCGTCTTTCTTTCCCGGATGGGGCATGAAAGGGTTGGATTCAGGTTCTCCCGGCTCTTCTTCTTCCACGAGCTCGGTCATGGAGAGGAGCACCTTTGTGCCGGGCTTGATGCCGCTCAGGATTTCCGTGCGGATACCGTCCGTGGTGCCGGTTTTCACTTCGTGGGCTTTCAACGTGTTGCCTTCCAGCGTCCACAGTTTATATCGGCCTTCAACATCCTCTATCTTGTAGGATTTTCCCAGCACTTCTTTAGTGGGCGTGAAGCGGAGAGCTTTGGTCTTGACGCTCAGCACACCGGTGCGTTCCATTGTGTTCACCGTGACGCTGGCCGTGAGTCCGGGCTTCAGTTTCAGGTCGTTGTTCGGGGCAGAGATGACCACTTCGTAGGTAATGACATTGTCCGTGTCAGTGGCTTCCAGGCGCACTTGTGTCACGGTGCCATGAAACACATCGTTGGGATAAGCATCCACCGTGAAAGTCACGCTTTGGCCTTCCTGCACATTGCCTATATCCGCCTCGTCAATGTCCGCGATGACGCGCATGTCTGTAAGGTCTTTTGCGATGGTAAAAAGTGTCGGGGTTTCGAAGCTGGAAGCCACGGTCTGTCCTTCTTCCACGGCGCGGCTCAGCACGATGCCGTCAATGGGGGAGGTGATAGTGGCATATCCGAGGTTGGTCTCGGCTTTCTTCACGCTTTCGCGTGAAGTGTTGTAGGTTTCTAACGCCTTGCGGTATTCAAGGTATGCCGATTCGTAGTCGTTTTTGCTCACAAGCCCCTTTTCGTTGAGTGTCTTGTAGCGTTCATAGTTTGTTTTTTGGTAGTCAAGTTCGCTTTTGGCACTGGCGAGGTTGGCTTTCGCGCTGTTCAGTTCGCTGTTCAGGTTCGTTTTGTCCAGTTCGGCGATGACTTGTCCTTTTTTGACAATGCTGTTGTAATCCACGTAAATGTTGCTGATGATGCCAGACACCTGTGTGCCGACTTCCACTTCTGTCACCGGTTCGATGGTGCCGGTGGCGGTGACGCTGGTGCGGAGCGTGTCCGGTTGCACTTCTGTGGTTTCAAACTCTACCGGGATGCTTTTCTTGGGCCATGCAATCGCTGCGATGATGACGACGGCGATGATGACGGCAGCCGCAAGGATGATGTTTCTCTTTTTCATATTGTCGTTTTGTTGTTTACAAGTTAATGCTTTCTCCCTTATAGAATTTCAGGAGTTGGATGTGGAGCAGGGCGTTGTATTGGCTTTGCAGCTTGTTTTGCTGTGCGCTCATGAGCTCGTCGCGCCCGTTCATGAGCTCCACGATGTTTTTCAGCCCGTTTTTGAATTGTTCGTCCAACAGCTCGTAGCTGCTTTGCGCGCTTTTCAGTTGGGTTAGGGCAGCCACGTATTGTTGTTGGTTGTTATAGGCGTTGAGCCAATATTCCTCGATGGTGCTGTAGAGCTGTTTTTGCTGGTCGAGCAGCTGCAGTTCGCTGTCCATCTTGTCCAATTTGGCTTTCTTGACATTCGTTTTGTTGCGCTTATTGTCGAAGAGGGGAATGGAGAGTGTCACGCCGGCCGAGGCATTGAAGTTTTGACGCATTTGTTCGCCTGCCGATTCGCGGCTTCCGGAATAGTGGCTGTCGCCGATGCCTGCCGAGAGCGAAATGGAGGGATAATATCCGGCTTTGGCAATGTCGATGTCCAGTTCCGCCGCATCCACGTTGAGACGGCTGCTCTTGATTTCAGGCCGCGAGTTGAGTGCGGCTTGATAGACTTCCTGCACGTTGGGGATGGCCTGCATGGTGACATCATCGCTGGTCGTTTGGAGGCCGGCGATGTCAAACGGGCGGCTATCGGTGATTTCCAATAGCTCTTTCAGCTGTCGCGTGTAGTTGGCAATTTGCGTCTGGGTCGCCACGCAGTCATACTGTGCGCTGCTGGCTTGTGCTTCCAACTGGGTGAGGTCGGCTTTTGAAATTTGTCCTTGTTCGAACATCTCCTTCCCTCGCTCGTATTGGCTTTCGGCTGTTTCGGCCATGGAACGGTTCACGTCCAATGCGTCTTTGGAATAGAGTATTTGCACGTAGAGCTGGGCGATTTGTTCCTGTATGCTGTTGGCTGTGGTCTGTGTGGCCAAGGCTGAAATTTGGTTTTGCAGTTTTTGGGCTTTGACATTCTTGCGGTTTGCCCCTCCGTCCCATATTGTCCACGAGGCGTTAAGCCCGTAGTTCCCGTTTTGGGTGAATTTGTTGGACGAGCTGTTGGCAATGCCGTTGGTCACGATGTTGGAGGCTGATTTCTGCAAGGGGCGGTAGTCAATGCTTTGCGTGGTGCTGAGCGAAAGGCTGGGGAAGAGCTCCGCTTTCTTTTGCGCCAAGTCGGCTGCGCCTTGTTCTTCCGCCACCCGGTTTTGTTTGAGTCGGATGTTATGCTCCATGGCGTAGTCTATGCAGGTCTGCAGTGACCATTTTGTGGAGTCTTGTCCCGCTGCTTGCAAGGTGCAGAAGAGTAGCGCGGCACATGCCAAGTAATTCTTATGATTCATGAAATGATGCTTTTTTAACTACGCAAAATTACGAAGAATGGCGACAACGGAAAAATTAATTGTACCATAGGTATGTTTTTTTCGACTGAAAATCTGAATATATCTACCAAAAAGCGTATATTTGACAGTTAAAACAAACAATAAACAGGTACAAGTTATGTTCTCAGGTATTGTGGAAGAATGTGCCCGGGTCACCGGGATTGTGAAAGAACAGGAAAACGTGCACTTCACGTTGCAATGTTCATTTGTGGACGAGTTGAAAATAGACCAAAGTGTGGCGCATAATGGTGTCTGCCTGACGGTGGTGCGCATCCAGGACGGGCAATACACCGTGACGGCTATGAAAGAAACGCTGGATCGTTCAAACCTAGGGCTTCTGAAAGTGGGCGACTTGGTCAACGTGGAGCGTTCCATGATGTTGAACGGACGGCTGGACGGCCACATCGTGCAAGGACATGTGGATTGCACGGCCGAATGCCTTTCCGTGGAAGACGCAGAGGGAAGCCATGTCTATACGTTCCGCTATCCCTTTGATGCGGAAATGGCGAAGAGGGGGTATTTTTGTGTGGACAAAGGGTCGGTGACGGTCAACGGGGTAAGCCTGACGGTTTGCAATCCCACGAAAGACACCTTCCAGGTGTGCATCATTCCTTACACGTTCGAGCACACAAATTTCCATGCGATTGTGCCTGGTACGAAGGTCAACATCGAATTTGACATCATCGGCAAATATCTGAGCCGGATGATGGCTTTGGCGAACGCATGAGTGAAAGCCCGTTCTGTTTCAAAGGTCTTTGAGGAGGACGGGTTTCTCCTTATTTATATATTGTGCGCGGAGGGCGCGTATTTTTTCCCATTCTTTATTGTTATGGTGTATGGCGGCCGGAGTAAACCTGTCACCGTAGTTGTCAATGCGCTCCAACAGGAGGTTCACGCTCAGGTGGTGGATGTCTTCCGACGGTGTGAAGCGTGGCGGGCGGTCTTGGTCTTTCGCGTCAATACAAATCAAGCGCATTTGGGCCAGTTCGTCAGTGAGCCGGTTGATTACGCCGTGGGGGAGGTTGGTTTCGATCGACAGCCCCTTCACGGTGTAAGGCGACATTCCCTTCTCAAACCGCTTGCAGATTTTCGACATGATGAGAATCATCAGCACGTCGTGATAACTGCGGCTGATTTTGTGCATATCCTTAATGTAGTAATAGCTTTTCAGGTTTTGGTTGGCATACACGAGTTGTGCGCCGAACAAGCAAATCATCCATGAGAAATCCACCCACAAGATGAACATGGGCAATGCCGCGAACGAACCGTAGATGGCATTGTAGCTGGACACCCATATCTGGGAGTGGATATAAAAATACTGCAACACCTGAAAGGCCGTCCCGGCAATGAAGCCGGGCAGGATGGCATGGCGGAAATTCACGCTGGTGTTGGGCATGTACATGTAAAGGCCGGTGAAGAGGAAACCGCTCAAGGCGTAGGGCGACAAGGCGATGAGAATCTTGACGGTCGTGCTAAGCACCATGAAGTTGGGGTAGTCGTGTGCTATCGTGGCCAGGAAAATGGAAATACCGCTGGTGATGATAATCAGGATGGGAAGCAGCAGGAACACGCTGATGTAGTCGGTAATCTGCCGGTAAATGGAGCGTTGGTTCTTTACGCGCCAGATGCTGTTCAGGGCGGTTTCGATGCTTCCGGTCAGTTGGATGACCGTATATAATAAAAGGAGCAGGCCGAAACCGATGAAGATGCCGCTTTGCGTGTGTTCAAGATAGGAGTTGATGAAGTTGAGCACCATGTCGGCAAACTCCTGGTTCATGCTCAGGTTCTTCTTGATTTCTTCTTCGATGACAGTGCCATATCCCAATCCTCGACCGATGGCAAAGATGATGGCCAGGATGGGGACGGTGGCCAAGATGGTGGAATAAGTCAATGCTGAAGCATGGTTCCCCAAGTTCTTGTCCCAATAACATTCGATGGTGAGCACGAGTTTGCGCAAGGCGTTGAGAGCGTAACGCTTGAACGGGGGAAACTTCTCGTCGTTCAGGAACCAAATCTTGTGGGTGAAATAGAATTCCAGTTGGTGGAGGTTGAATGTCATAGCTGTCCGGTTGAAGGTTACGTGAAAAAAACAAAGCAGCCAGCCTGTAAGCCGGGTTCTGTGCTCCGCCGGGGCGGAGTGCCTGCCATTTATCTACGCCGTGTGTCACCACACGGCTCTATCGTCCTACCCTCCGGCTCGGGCGGGCAACCCTCTCTTGTGACGCCGGTTTACGCGGACTTTCAACTTCCAGGATGCACAGCCCGGATGTCGCCACCCGGCTGGTGGGCTCTTACCCCGCCTTCTCACCCTTACCGTCCTTGCGGGCGGCGGTTGTTTTCTTCTGCATGACCTAACCCTCGCAGGCTACTTCCCGTTAAGAAGTGGAATGCCCTATGTTGCCCGGACTTTCCTCCCCCGGCCCCAAAGGCCGGCAGCGGCAAGCCGGCTGGCTGCTTTTCTAAGGCAAAAGTACGTCTTTTTTTTGAGTTGGCAAAATGGCAGGTCAATGAATGTAAAAATGTCGGCGTTCGTTTTTAATCGCTGTTAATGGGAAAGAATCCTCTGTTAAAAGTTAGCAAAAAGCGCATGAATAGGGAACAACACAAGCACTTTGGCGTTACTTTTGTGCAAACAATTCACAGAATAAAACCTTTAATGTCAACGATATGATAGTAAAAGCAATGGAAAAGACAACAAAGAAAGTGTTGGGCACGGCGGCCCTGTTCATCGGGAGCTTCTGTGTGATGGGATGCATTGATTCGCCCTGCAGGGCGCAGTCTTCCACGGTGGCGGCTCCTACGGGCCTGGTGGACCTGACCCAGGCTGCGGAGGCTTCGGTCAATGCCGTGGTATATATCAAAGTGACCACGAACAGCAAGACGAAAACGGTGGAGGTGCAAGACCCGTTTTCTGATTTCTTCGGGGATTTCTTCGGATTCGGCGGCGGAGGCACACAGCGCCGGCAAATCCAGACACCGAAACGCGAAGGTTCCGGCTCGGGTGTGATTATTTCTTCCGACGGTTATATCGTCACCAACAACCATGTGGTGAGCGAGGCCGACGAACTGTTGGTGAAGCTGAACGACAACAGGGAGTTTAAAGGGCGCATCATCGGGACGGACGAACAGACCGACTTGGCTTTGGTCAAAATCGAAGGCAAGGACTTCCCGACCTTGCCCATGGGCGATTCCGACAAGTTGAAAGTCGGCGAATGGGTGTTGGCCGTGGGCAACCCGTTCAATCTGACTTCCACCGTGACGGCCGGCATCGTGAGCGCGAAAGCCCGTTCGATGGGCAGCGTGAACTCCATCGAAAGCTTCATCCAGACTGATGCGGCCATCAACAGGGGTAATTCCGGGGGCGCGTTGGTCAATTCCAAGGGCGAACTGGTGGGCATCAACGCCATGATTTATTCCCAAACGGGTTCATATTCTGGTTATGGTTTTGCCATCCCGACTTCGATCGTCAACAAGGTGGTGTCCGACCTGAAGGAGTTTGGCATCGTGCAACGCGCCCAACTTGGTGTGCAAGGCAATGACGTGTCCGTGTATATCGATTCCGAGAAGGAAAAAGGCAACGAGGTGGATTTGGGCACGATGAACGGTGTCTATGTAGCTGAAGTCGTGGACAACAGTACGGCTTCCGAGGCCGGGTTGCGCAAGGGCGATGTCGTGGTTGAATTCGACGGCAAGGAGGTGAACAAGATGGCCGAATTGCAGGAGGCCGTCAGCACGAAGAGTCCGGGTGACAAGGTGAAGATTACTTATCTGCGCGACAAGAAGAAAAATACCGTCACCGCCGTGATGCGCAACTCGCAAGGCACGACCAAGGTGTTGGAACAACTTGACATGGACCAGTTTGGCGCGGCCTTGAAGCCTTTGGACAATGAGACCAAACGCCAGCTGAACCTGCCGAACGGCTTGGAAGTGGTGGCCGTGAAGAAAGGCAAGATGGCCGATGCCGGTGTGCAGAAAGGATGGATTATCCTGCAGGTGAACGACAGGGCAATGAACACGGTAGAAGACTTCGAAGAAGCCGTGAAGGAAGCCAACCGTTCGAAGGATAGAATCCTGTGGATTCGTGCCATGACCCAAAGCGGAAGGCTGAGAAGCGCGGTTGTGGAATTGGACGAAGAGTGATTTTTTCCGGGCTCCGGATGGAACAACCCGGGCGGCGCATGAAGGGATAATCCCGACATGCGCCGCCCTTTTTGTGCAGTCTGCAGGCTGGGGCATGTGGCGGGGCGGAACCCTTCTCGGTTACCCAAAGAAACTAACTTTCCAAAAAGAAGATATACTTCGATGGCTAAGTAAGATATTTTACTTGGTCAAATAAGATATCTTACTTGGCAAAGTAAGTACTACTGGCTTTGATGGCTCATTCTTTCAGAAAAAGCCCCGCATTATATGTCTTCTTACAATCTAATTTCGTACTTTTGCATTAAGCTATAAGTTTTTTTCCTGTATGAAGCAACTAAATAGAATGAAGGTGCCGCTTGTTGGGCAAAACAGGACGGCAATATGGACTGTCCGGGCAGGTTGGCAAGAATGCCTGTTCTGTGTCCCGCTGTTGTACAACCCATCGCAGCCTGACTTCAAAACGTTTTTCCGCATCGCTGAAGTCCTGAATGTGGATGTAAGGGAGTTGCTTCATGTAGAAAAGCAAAGCGATTCAACCGATTTCCAATAGTATGGCAATACCTATCAACATAGAAGACTTGCTTAACAAGCGCAAGATAGAGTACAATCGTATTGAGTTCAAAAAGGGCTGGAATCCGGATAAAATCTATCGGACCATCTGCGCCTTTGCCAATTTTCAGATTGAGATCCCTTGCAGGGAAGGATTTGAAAATGCGAATGAGCCATTAAATGAGGCTATAAATGAGAAAGAAATGTTGATTCTTAGAGAAATATCAAACAGGCAACCTATTAACAGGAAATTGCTTGCTCAATTTACCGGAATACCAGAATCAACGATTACCAAAATTATTTCGAGGTTATCTACAGACCCATTTGTCTTGATTGAGCGGCAAGGAGCTAAAAGAGATGGTGGATATATATTGGCTGAGAAAGGAAGTGCATTTCTAATGCGTAAACATCATATAAATGAAAACATCCAACAATAACATAAGTCCCATTCTGAATAATCCGTATGAGGAACCTAAGTGGCACTATGATGTTACACTTGAGGGTAATTTGGATTATTCAAAGATATTGGAAGGCAGGAGACCCTATTCGGCTCATCTGACTGTCATGCCTGATACATCGTCCTCCAAATCCATTTTCTCTGCTGAAGATGTTCCAATAGAGGACGAAAATGCCAATTTCATCAATGGAATCAGGCAGGTAGTCAAAGCGTGGAGAGAACAAGGCTACCCCAAGGTGACCCGTACGTCGCGTGACCTTTTGGCTTATTGGTTTTTGAATCCGGAAAGGGAACTCAATAAATCTCTTTTCTTTTGTCAAAGAGAGGCTGTGGAAACTGCTATATATCTGAATGAAGTGGCTCCCCGTGATCCGAATCTTGGGCGGAGCATTCTTCATGAATTGGATATGCGTCGGGAAACCATATCCGATAAGTATGAGGATATTCTGCCACGTACCGCATTTAAGATGGCGACAGGTACGGGGAAAACGGTGGTGATGGCTATGCTCATTCTGTATCACTATATCAATAAGAAAGAGAATCCACAAGATACTCGTTTTGCTGACCATTTTTTGATTGTTGCTCCGGGCATTACCATCCGTGACCGCCTCGGAGTACTCTTTATTGATGACTCCGGAAAGTCAAGCTATGACAAATTGGATTATTACCATCAGCGTGAGCTTATACCTGAAAAGTATGCCCGGTTGCTTGGCGGCCTGAACGCTGTGATTACGATTACCAATTACCACCAATTCGAACCGAAGGTCTATTCTGGTAAAAAATCAAGTCCTTTGGATGGTAAGCTCAAGTACGAGGATGGTGAAATGGTCAAGCAAAAGGATAAAGAAGAATTTACCTCTGTCCTTTCCAGAATGCTTGGAAAAAATATGAAGGGAAAGCGCATTGTCGTAATCAATGATGAGGCTCACCATTGCTATCTTCCCAAAGGTACTGATTCAAAAAAGAAATCGGAGGAAGAACAGGAAACAGACGAAGAGAACAAGAAAGCCATGGTGTGGTATGAGGGCTTACGCCAGATGAAACGACTTGGCTATAAGCTCCAGGAGGTGTATGACCTTTCCGCTACGCCCTATTATCTGAAAGGTTCTGGATATGTTCCTTATTCGTTGTTCCCCTGGGTGGTCAGTGATTTCGGATTGGTAGATGCTATTGAAAGCGGCCTTGTCAAAATCCCGTTCTTGCCTAAAATAGACTCTTCCCATGACTTGGACGAACCTAAGTTGCGTAATATCTATCAACATATCAGTAGAGAGCTTCCCAAGAAAGGTCAAAAGAAGGTGAAAAAGGAAGCTAAGGAAAACGGAGAAGAGCGACCGGTGGGGGAGAAAGCTCCTAACCTTCCGTCATTGCTCAACCTTGCCCTTGAACAATTCGTCAAGGACTACGAAGATTACGATAAAGGCATCAGGCAAGACAATGAAGCCGCACGGAATCTTTTCACCGCACCGCCTGTGTTTATTGTCGTTTGTAACAATACGACGGTTTCCAAAGAAGTGTTCAAATACATGGCCGGTTATGAGACGGTAGATAGTGAAGGAAATCCTGTATATATAGACGGGCATTTTGAGATTTTCTCCAATTACAGAAACGGCATCCCGGTAAAACGGCAGCCTTCGCTTCTCATTGACAGCATTGCCATTGACGAAGCCGGTGCAGTCGTGGATGACGAGTTCAAGAAAGTCTTTGCGGACGAGATACAACAGTTCAAAAAGGAATATGCCATTTTGCATGGTTCCGGAAGTGCCGATTCGCTTTCCGACGGAGATATCTTGAGAGAGGTGGTCAACAGTGTCGGCAAGCAGGGCAAGTTGGGACAAGATATTCGTCTGGTTGTTTCGGTCTCCATGCTCACGGAAGGGTGGGATGCCAATACCGTGACGCACATTTGCGGTGTCCGTGCTTTTGGTTCGCAACTGCTTTGTGAGCAGGTTGCAGGACGAGCGTTGCGTAGGCAGAGCTATGAGCTTGTGCCTTACGATAAAGACGGAAAGGAGATTGAACTGAAAAACCTGAAGCGGTATAGGAAAGAAAACATCGTCTGGAAGTTCCCTCCCGAATATGCCCATATCATCGGGGTGCCGTTCAAGACCTTCAAAGGGGGTGGGGCAGGCACTCCACCGCCGCAAAAGCCTAAGACTGTCATCAGAGCATTGGAGGAAAGAAAAGAACTGGAAATCCGGTTCCCGAATATAGTGGGCTACCGCAGTGAGAATGTGATGGGACGTATAGAAGCAGACTATACCGGTGAACCTACATTCAAGCTCAATTTCACGCAGATTCCCGAAGAAACGATTTTGTCTACTCCCATAGGTGAGGATATTAAAATCTTGAAAAAGGATTATCGTGAACTGCGTGACGCGCAAGTTGTTTATGTCCTCACGCAAAGATTGATTCAGCAATATTATACGGATCATGAGAAAGGCCGTGAGTTCCAGTTGTTCGGTCAGTTGAAGCGGATTGTCGAGAAATGGTATGACTCTCAGGTAGAGATTATTGGCGGTGATGGTTCACGGGAAATAAGGCGGTTGGTTGTCTTTTGGAATCAGAAGGAAACGGCAACCTCCATTTATGAAGGAATCAGGCGGGCCAATACGGACAAGGAAAAAATAAAAGCCATTTTGAATTACTACAACCCCACAGGAAGTACGCGATATGTGTTCGGTGCCACTTCAAAAGAGGTTTATCCTACGCAGAAAAGCCATGTCAACTTTGTTGTGGCCGATACGGATTCTTGGGAGCAGATAGCAGCCAAGACGTTGGAGGAGTTGCCACAGGTGGTTCGTTATGTAAAGAATCATTTTCTCGACTTCAAGATTCCCTATCTGGTAGGAGCTGTTGAGCATTCTTACGTGCCTGATTTCATAGCGGTAGTCAAGACGGGGAGCGGCACGGAGGTGAATCTCATCATTGAGATTTCCGGCATGTCCAACGACAGGTTGGGGCACAAGGACTTCAAGCGGAAGTATGTCAAAGAGTATTGGCTTCCTGCCGCAAACAATCTTGCCTCATACGGCATCTGGGATTTCGTGGAGGTCTCGGACATTGACAACATCAAATCAATATTAACCCATAAAATCAACTCAATATGAACAATAAAAACAACATATATCCTGTTGGGGCAATCAAACATGATAATGAACATCGTGCATCCATTCCTACCACCGAACTTGCTGGCGAAGAGTCTTTGGTGGCGGAAAGCATGTCGCGCGAAGGCCAGTATAAGCAGTTCAAACACGATTTTGACCGTGGGCGCGACCCAGAGCTTTATTGGTTGGGCAAATATGAGAATGACAACGAGGCGACCCAGTCACCGGACTTGAAAGTGGACACCCGGTCGTTGTATCACCATGAGGAGATTAGGCCGGAAATGCTGATTAATCAGCTGTACACATTGAAGGAAGACGAAAAGGCAGCTAATATGGCTTCCCTTTTTGGCAATGAGTTGCCGAAAACGGTGTACGAAGACGAGCTTCAACGCATCACGGAGTATTATCAGCACAATGCTGACTGGCGCAACCGTTTGATTCAAGGTGATTCGCTGCTGGTGATGAATTCCTTGTTGCAGCGTGAGGGCATGGCCGGACGGGTACAGATGATTTATATCGACCCGCCCTACGGCATCAAGTATGGTTCCAACTGGCAGATGAAGCTTAACAACCGCGATGTAAAAGATAATGATGAATCTTTGACCGGTGAACCGGAAATGATCAAAGCTTTCCGCGATACGTGGGAACTGGGTATTCATAGCTATCTGTCGTATTTGCGTGACCGTTTAGTGCTGGCTCGTGAACTGCTTACGGAGTCCGGTTCTTGCTTCGTGCAGATTTCGGATGAGAATGTGCATTTAGTGAGGTGCTTGATGGACGAAGTGTTTGGAAGTGAGAATTTTGTGAGTCAGATATACTACCAAAAAACAACAGGTGCAGGAAGTCCCGGAGAACTCTTAGCTCCAGCAAGTGTTGGAGATTATATTATTTGGTATGCGAAAAATAGCTCCGAACTTAAATACAGGAAATTATACATTCCTAAAACCTATGGAGAAGAAGGTTCTTCTGCATACAATAAAATAGAGTTGGCTGATGGTAGCCGTATGTCTATTATTGATTGGGAAAAAGAAAACAACCAGACTTTTGTTTATGACAATAGACCAATAAATTCAAAAGTATATGCTTTAGGAGATCTCACTTCTCAATCAGGAGGGGATAATGCTCGTTATCCTATACATTTTAAAGGGCAAACTTTTACTCTTTCAAAAGGTAGTTGGAAAACGGGAAAGGAAGGAATGGAGCGTTTAATTAAAAAGAATCGAGTTGATATTTCTTCCAAAGGTGGCATTGGGTATATCCGATATTTTGAAGATTTCCCAATGATAGAGTTGAATAGTCTATGGACGGATACAGTTGGGCAAAATCAAACAGGTGAAAAACTTTATGTTGTACAAACAGCCTTAAAGGCTATTAGAAGGTGTATTCTGATGTCAACAGACCCTGGTGATCTTATTCTTGATCCAACTTGTGGTAGTGGTACGACGGCATATGTTGCCGAACAATGGGGGCGTCGTTGGATAACAATAGATACCTCACGTATTGCTGTAAATTTGGCAAAAAAACGTCTGAGTACTGCTGCCTTTCAATATTATGAATTATTCGACAAGGAGAATGGTAATATCAGACAGGGATTTATCTATAAGACGATTCCACATATCATGTTACGTCACATTGCCAATGACCTTGAGCCAGATGAAGAAATTTTGTATGACCAACCCGCGGTAGATAAGAAGAAAATCCGCGTCTCAGGACCTTTTACGGTGGAAACGCTGCAAAGCTTCAATGTGGTAAATCCCGATGCAATAGGCATGGAAGAACAAAACGAAGCAGAGGATTTTCAGGAACGGATATTTGCCCACCTTAAATCTTCTGGCATACGCAATGGTGCTAAGAACGAGCAGGCCATATTCTATAATATGGAAGCGGTGTCCAATCCCTATCTCAATGCAAAGGGGTATTACAAGGACGCAGTAGGGAAGGAGCGTCTGGCCTATTTCCACATAGGACCTAAATTCGGCACGGTCAGCAAGCGTGCGGTGAGCGAGGCAATAAAGGAGTTTCGCAGTATAGCCATGAATGAAGGTGCTTCGTGGCTGTGTGTGCTCGGTTTCTCTTTTGAGGACAATATCAACGAAAAGGATTACAACCTTGGTTCGTATGTCGTAAGCAAGGTGCGTATGCACGATGATCTCATGCAAGACGGGCTGCTCAAAAAGGATAAAGGTGCCGGCGCTTTCATCACCATCGGAGAGCCTGACATCGCCATCATTGAAGATGAGGGAGGGGAAACAGTCCATGTCGAGATTTTGGGACTTGATATTTATGACCCCATTAAAGATATAGTCAAACCGCGTTCGGTAGAGGATATTGCCTACTGGGAAATTGATGATGACTATGACGGAGAGCAGTTCGTGGTCAGAGGTTTGCACTTTTGTGGAGGAACGAAGAAAGAATTTGATGCCTGGAAGAAAGGTCTGCAGTCCGTGGCTCCGAAAGTGACGAAAAAGAAAGCGGAAACGACCTTGCGCCTTCAGCTTAACGAAGAGCTTTGGGACACTCTTTACGGTTTCAAGAGCCACCCTATTGGAAAACGTCAGGGCCGCAAAATCGCTGTCCGCGTAATCTCGCAGTTTGGCGAGGAATCAACGAAAGTGCTGACTATTGAATAGTTTACACATACTTCTAATATCTCAACCTTTTAATATGATGGAGCATATCAAATATAATACATTGCAAGAGTGTGAAGCGGTTATGCAAACACTGCAATTGTTGCACCAACCAATTCCTGATTGGTTGCAACAACAATATGATGCTTTTAAAGCGGTGGAAAAGGCCAAAGAAGTGGCCATGGACAGTGAGACACCTATCTATGACACGTTAGTGGCAAATTATCCTTACGGGACAATGCCAGATGAAAAGAAGAAATGTATCGAAGATACAGTATCACAGCTATTGGAAGAATGTGAACATGCTGAAGAACCCGGCTTGTTGCTGGGCAAAATTCAGTGCGGAAAAACGGATACCTTTGAGAACATCATAGGACTGGCCTTTGATAAGGGCATTGATGTCACAATTGTGTTCACGAAAGGCACGAAACCCCTTGCACAGCAAACCATCCGTCGAATGAAGAACGACTATCGCTTCTTTAAGGCGTCTGATGATTTAAGTCAAAAGGCGACCATCAATATCTACGACATCATGGATGTGTGGAAGAACTTAAAGCAAGCAAAAGTTGAACGAGGCAAAACCGTGATTGTTTGTAAAAAACAATCTACCAATCTTTCGCATTTGATAGATATGTTCAATGTGCATTGCCCGTTTATGAAACAGAAGAAGGTGCTTGTCGTGGACGATGAAGCCGATTTTGCCAGTCGGAATTACCGTTCCGTGAAATTGGAAGCTCAGATGGACGAGGATGGGAATCCCATTCCGCAGAGCAGAGAAACGGAAATGGCAAAAATCAGCCAGCAGATAGACGACTTCCGTAAGATTCCAACGTATTGTCGCTATTTGCAGGTGACTGCAACACCCTATTGCCTCTATTTGCAACCGCAAGGGGAACTGAACCTGAATGGTAATGTGGTCAAACCATTTAGGCCGCGTTTCACCACTTTAGTGCCCATTCATAGTAGATATATAGGAGGCAAGGAGTATTTTGAATTATCCAAAAATCCAGAATCCATGTATAGCCATCTGTTTCATCAGGTCGATCAAAAATGCATGGATGTGTTAGGCCATGAAGACAAACGCTATATCAACAACTCAATATCTTCATTCAATGTGTATGATTTGACTATGGCGTTGGTCTATTATTTTATGGGAACGGCCGTGCGAAGGATTCAGGTGCGGAAGGCTGAAAACAAGAATTACGCTACCAGTGCTTTGATACATGTGGAAGTGGATAAGAAAAATCATGAATGGCAATATAAAATTATTACTCGTCTCATTGATGGTATTGCAATGGCTGTCGTTGAAGATGATCAGTCAGACTTCCGTGTATGGTCTGCTATAGATAGGGTGTATGAAGATTTTGTGGAATCTAATGAAAAAGGTTGGGCAGAGGGGTTGATTCGCGTAGGACTCCCCTCGAAGGACGATGTATTAGAAGAAGTGAGGAAGATGCTGAATCCTGAAAACAAGGGATATCATGTGCAGATAGTCAATTCGGACGAGAAAGTTTCATCTCTGCTCAATGAAGAAACCGGAGAGTTGGAATTGGATACCGATGCCAATATTTTCATAGGAGGAAGTATCTTGGATCGAGGCATTACCATTAAGAACATGCTTTGCTTCTTCTATGGGCGCAATCCGAAAAATTTCCAACAAGATACTGTGTTGCAACATGCACGTATGTATGGAGCACGCTCGAAAGAGGATATGGCAGTGACAAGATTTCATACTACAGCCATGATTCATAAGATTTTGGTCCGTATGAACGATTTGGACAACCAGTTGAGAGAATGGTTTCTTGCTGGGAAAGATCAAGCGGAAACGAATGCTGTATTCATTGGTTACGACAAGAATATCAAGCCATGTTCCCCACAAAAAATAAAGGCATCAAATACTTTGATTTTAAAGTCACAGGCACGTATACTTCCTATCGGTTTTTGGACGGGTCCAAATAACGCAATAGGTAAAACTGTGAAGGAAATAGATTCTTTAATTGAAAAATCAAGGAATTATGCAAATCAGGATGCAGATGGCTTTTTTGAGATGGGTAAGCAGGAAGTCTTGCATATACTTCAACGTATAGAAAGTACTTATGTGTATGATGCCAAACATCATAATCTGGACCGGAAAAATGATATCCGGGAAATGATGTGCGCAGTAGAATATTGCGCAACTCTGTCAGGGGATAAAGTGTATGTATTGCATCGGACGAACCGTAATATGTCTCGTATACGCGCCAATGGCGGTTGGGTGGATTCCCCTCACGATGGACGCACAGACTTGACTCCAGCCAGGGGAAAAGCACAGGATGCACCTGTCATTATGTTTATTCGACAAAATGGAGAGAAATGTAAGGATCCTGTAACAGGAGTTGATACTGGTTGGAACAATGCTGCGTTTTACTGGCCGGTTTTACTTGCACAAAAAGGATTACCTCCCGTTATGTATGCTTTGGAACAGAATAAAGGCTCACTGGTTTCTGTTGTAGATAATACAGATATTTTGGATGGAATCAATCCGGATGAAGTTTTGAAATTGACATATTCTGGCGACCTTGTGGAACATTTCGGAAAAGAAGGAACTAACTATAGCCATTCGAAGGATTATCCTTGGGAAACTCGTGCCTTAAAGAAAACAACTGCTGCCAGATATTTACAGACAAATAGTGATGGAACATTTACTGTCAATCCTTCTGTAAAGTTTGATACAGACAATGATCATGGGATTTATTCGCGAAACGGAAACCGTTTCCCGTTTGTATTCAGACCTTATAAATATATGCTGCTGTCCAACGGGCGTAGCGCCATGGCTGATTTAATGTTGTTGGAGCTTGCCGATATGGACAAGTGGAAAGCCTGTCCAGAAGGTGAATTGGATGATAACGGTTGTTTGAGGGATTTGGATACTGGCGACATATTGCTGCATGGAGAAGATCATATCATGGATAAGCAGATGAATAAGAAGTTGTTTAGGGATAAAACGATAACCCAATGGGTTGTTTATTATCCCATAAAGAAAGTGCTCCGCTTTAAGAAGAATTCATAGGGTATCTTTAAAATAGGTTGTAAATCTGAAAATCTGTACCAAAAACATTAAGCAACTTATGTCACGATTAAGCAAGCTATATGAAGCCATGGAAACTCTTCGTAAAGAGGGGCTTCCTGTAAATGAAGACCTTGAGAAGAAGGCTAATGAATTGGAAGAGGACATCATCAAGAAAGAAATTCTTCCAGTGTTGAGCAAGACCATTGAGCCTGCATTGCAGCCCGTAAAGCGGGAGTTGGTGTTAGTCGTGGATTATGTACCCGGGCAACCATTGAGCGTTCATTTGAGCCGCAAACGCAACTTTGCAGCGGAATTAACCGATGCCAAGGAAATGGTGCTTGATCCGGAGGTAACTCATCGGAATCGCCTTTCAAGTTCAGAGGGAAAGATAGAGCGAGGTCCGGCAAGAGACATGTCTGTGATATTTCCGGACGGAACTGTCATTGCGGAAAAGACTGCTGTGGAAACGCTGGTCGCGGTCGTACAGAAAATCGGGGTGGCACAAGTGCGCCAAGTGGTAGAGGAGTATAACCTGAAGTTCTGCAAAGTTCCGGTGATTTCAAATCGAAGGGATGCAAAATATGGCAAGAGCCAGCGGGATTTGGGTGGAGGATGGCTGTTGATTACCCATAGCAACAATCTCATGAAAAAGGCTTTTATTGAAAAGGTCTCGGAGATTTTGCATCTTGGGCTTAAAGTCATATTAAAGGAATAATATTTGTGGCGTAAGAATTAAAAAAGTCGTATCTTTAACTTTCAACACCCATTCGATTATGACTCAATTAATAAAAACAGACAAGGCTTACGCTTCTTGGATAGAGGAGCTTAGCCAACGGTATCGGAAAAGCCAGATTAAGGCGGCTACGCATGTCAACAGTGAGATGCTGCGATTCTACTGGTCGTTGGGAAAGGACATTGTTACACTTCATGCAGAAAGCCGATGGGGTGACAAGTTCATTGCCAGTTTGAGTGCAGACCTAAGGCTTAAACTCTCCGGAGTGAAGGGATTGTCGGAAACAAGCATAGAATATGCAAAACGGTTTTATTTGCTTTATAATAAGTATCTTACAATTCACCCACAACTTGTGGGTGAATTACAAAATAATGCAATTTGGCGCATTCCTTGGGGACATCATAGATACATTATCGACAAATTCTTCAACGAACCGGAAAAAGCGATGTTTTATGTACAGAAGACATTGGAGAACGGTTGGAGCAGGAATGTGTTGCTGAACTTTATGGATACCAATCTGTACGAACGGCAAGGAAAAGCGGTCAGCAACTTTAAAGCAGCCTTGCCTGCCCCACAGAGCGACCTTGCTCAAGAAATGACTAAGGATCCATATACCTTCGATTTCTTGGCATTGACGGAAGGATATCGGGAGAAAGAATTGAAGGATGCTTTAGAGGCAAATATACGTGACTTCTTGTTGGAATTAGGCACCGGTTTCGCCTATATGGGGCGGGAATATCGTATCGTCATAGGGCAGACAGAGAAGTTCATCGATATGTTGTTCTATAATTTGAACTTGCGGTGTTACGTGGTAGTGGAAGTGAAGACAGGAAGGTTTGAGTCTGAGTATATCGGACAATTGGGCACCTACGTATCAGCCGTCAACCACCTGTTGAAGAAAGACATAGACAATCCAACATTAGGGCTTTTGATATGCAAATCGAAAGACAACGTGTTAGCACAATATGCACTGGAATCATCTAGCCAGCCAATAGGAGTGTCGGAATATGAATTGTCTCAGTTGTATCCGGTGGATTTCAGAAGTTCATTGCCCAGCATAGAAGACATTGAAAATGAGTTGAAATAGCGATTAGCAGACGCGGGAAAGCATACGGCAGGCGAAAAAATTCCGGAAAAGTTGCATCCTGTTCCGGAATTTTTTCGTAACTTTGTGCGTTTAATATGGAGTAGTAGGATGAGACAGTTAAAGATTACCAAAAGCATCACCAACCGCGAGAGCGCGTCGCTGGACAAATACTTGCAGGAGATAGGGCGCGAAGACCTGATTTCCGTGGAAGAAGAGGTCGAGCTGGCGCAGCGCATCCGGAAAGGTGACCGTGTAGCACTTGAAAAACTGACCCGTGCCAATTTGCGCTTCGTGGTTTCTGTAGCCAAACAGTACCAAAACCAAGGGTTGAGCCTCCCTGACTTGATTAACGAGGGAAACTTGGGACTGATAAAGGCGGCCGAGAAATTCGACGAGACGCGCGGGTTCAAGTTCATCAGCTATGCGGTGTGGTGGATTCGTCAGTCCATTCTGCAAGCCTTGGCAGAACAGAGCCGCATCGTGCGTTTGCCGTTGAACCAGGTAGGTTCGCTGAACAAAATCAGCAAGGCATTTAGCAAATTCGAGCAGGAGAACGAACGGCGGCCGAGTCCGGAAGAACTTGCCGATGAGTTGGAGATTCCTGTAGATAAGATTTCCGACACTTTGAAAGTGAGCGGGCGTCATATTTCCGTGGACGCGCCTTTCGTGGAAGGCGAGGACAACAGCCTGTTGGACGTGTTGGTGAACGATGATTCGCCGATGGCCGACCGTACGTTGGTAAATGAGTCTTTGTCGCGGGAGATAGACCGCGCGCTCTCCACGCTTTCCGAGCGCGAGAAGGAAATCATCCAAATGTTTTTCGGCATCAACCACCAGGAAATGACGCTGGAAGAGATTGGAGACAAATTTAACCTTACGCGGGAACGGGTGCGCCAGATAAAGGAAAAGGCCATTCGCCGTTTGCGTCAGAACGCCAAGAGCAAGCTGCTGAAATCTTATTTGGGTTAAACAAGGAAATATCTTTATGGGGAAGCGAGACGGATGCCGTCTCGCTTTTTTGTTGAAAATACTTTTTTAGTGTTTTCTAAATACTTATCTTTGTAATCTAATAAAAACAGACGATATGAATATGATGTTGAAGCGTTGGGACGCAGTGGCTTTTGCTTTCTTGTGCATGAGCGTGTCCTTGTGTGCCAAGGTGGAGCGCACGACGGTGTACATGTTTGGTTTCTCGGCCTCTTTCACCGATTCCGTGGCTTATATCACGGATGTGCAGCGAGTGGATAGTGCTTATATCGACACGAAGACCGATTTCTTGTTGGACCGTGTGGTGTATAGCGACCAATTGCAAGTGTTCATGGAAAGTTTGAATGTCATGAAGGATTGCACTTGTGCCGTGCTTTTCAGTACAAAAAAGAGCAAGTTGGAGGAAGAATACAAGCGACTCCGTAAGCGTTACCAGGAAGATGGTGGCATCGTGTTAAAAGATTTGGCTGCCGGACAGTTTAAGTTCCAAGCACCTTCTTATATTCCTGCAGGAGCCAAGGAGGAGGCACCGGAGGAAACGGAACAGAAAAGCGAGAATCCTGAAAAGGAGGAGTGATGGAAACACACAGATTCAGGATTGGCGGCCATTTATGTGAGATTGCGTTCTGCAATGAAGGCGACGGAGTGGATTTGATTTCGTCGTTCGCGCCGTTTGCTGTGGAAGATGGTGGAGATTTGCTGTTCCGCCTTGTCGTGGATAAGAATTTCCGGTGGGATTTGCGGGGCGACGAAGTAGGTCAGTTCGATTGCGGAGGTAACAATTTTGGCGTTTACCGCATGGCGGATGGCAGTTATCAGTTTGAAATATGCAATGAGAGGAAAGTTTTGTGCGCCCTGATGGAGGCTAATCCTGACTTTTCCAACTGCGTGGTCGTCTTGACCGGCGAAGACAAGCCGGCACGTGACTTCGGGCTGAACAACGCCCTGATGTTGGCATACGCTTTTGCTTCGGCACCGCTGTCCACCCTGTTGATGCATGCTTCGGTGGTGCGCAACGACGGGACAGGCTATCTGTTCTTGGGCAAGAGCGGTACGGGGAAAAGCACTCACACGCGTTTGTGGCTGAAATATATTCCTGGTTCGGATTTGATGAACGACGACAATCCCGTAGTGAGGGTTGAGAACGGAATAGCGTATGTCTATGGCTCTCCTTGGAGCGGGAAAACACCTTGTTACCGTAATGTGGTGGCTCCAGTGGGCGGTTTTGTGCAACTTCAGCAATGTCCGGAAAACGCCATCCGTCGTGAGAATGTGTTGGGAAGCTTTGCTTCGTTGCTTCCTTCCATTTCTACGATGAAGTGGGACAAGCGGATTTACACGGCCCATTGCGACACGATTTCGGAACTTATCCGCACCACGCCGCTTTATCATTTGGGATGCCTGCCCGACGAAGCGGCCGCACGTTTGAGTTATCACACATTGACAGGGAAATAGGGGGATTGCGCGATGGATGGTATGGATAATTTGGGCGGAGCGATGCGCAGGATGGAAGTGCCTAACGCTATTTTGCTGGGACACGTGAAGGAGGCCTTGCAGGTTGGCCACACGGCTACCATCAATGTGAAGGGCTACAGCATGCGTCCTTTTCTGGAGAATAGTAAAGACAAGGTGAGGTTAGCCCCTCCGGGAGTGTTGCGGGTAGGAGATGCCGTGTTGGCCGAAATTGCCCGCGACGTGTATGTGCTCCATCGCATTATCATTATCGACGGCGATAGCGTCACGTTGATGGGCGATGGCAACCTGTGTGGGACGGAACAGTGCCGGAAAGATGACGTGGTGGGGGTAGTCACGCATTATTACCACCGTGGGCGGATGATAGCGGCTTCCGATCCGCGCTTTCGCCGCCAGGTGAGGCTGTGGGGGAAGTTGCTCCCGTGGCGACGTTACCTTTTATATATATATAAGATAAGACTGAAACTTTCAAACATACTGGGATGAGAATCAAAGACGGATTTGAGTTGCGGGAAATATGCGGCGAGAATGTGATTTTGTCGCATGGCATGGAAAATATTGATTTCAGCAAGATTATTTCGCTGAACGAAACGGCGGCCTTCTTGTGGAAGGAAGCCATGGGGAAGGATTTCGACGAACAAAGCCTGTCGGATGCCTTGTTGGACGCTTACGATGTGGATGCCGAAACGGCCCGCAAGGACGTGGAGCGCATTCTTTCCACATGGCGCGAGATTGGCCTGTTGGCATGATGTCGGGCGGATGAACGTAGAAGAAATCAGGGCATATTGCCTTTCGAAGCCTGACGCCACGGAAGATTTCCCGTTTGATGAAACAACGTTGGTGTTCCGGGTGGAGCACAAGATTTTCGCTTGCATCGGCTTAGACAATGTCGATTGGTTTTGCCTGAAATGCGACCCGGATTATGCCATTGAGCTGCGCGAGCGTTATGCGGGCATTACCGGTGCATGGCATTGGAACAAACGGCACTGGAACCAGATTGCCATCACCCACGGCGATGTGCCCGATTCGTTGATATGCCACCTGATAGACCATTCCTACGATGAGGTGGTGAAGAAGCTTCCCCGCAAGTTGCGCGAACAGCTTGCAGGAAGGCTTTGAAAAAAGCTTTGTTTTTGCGAAGCAGGCTATATTTTCTCCCTTTTCTATTCTATTGATAAACAGAACGGATAATGGCGCATGCCATCTCGTAGGCCATGACGGGAGGCACGGCATTTCCCACTTGGGTGAACCGTCTTGACATGGGGCCGGTGAACCGGTAGGTGTCTGGGAAGGTTTGAATCCGTGCACATTCCCGCACAGTCAGCGTACGTGGGATGAAGGGGTGCAAGTGTGACCTGCCTCCGCCGCCGGTTCCTCCTGCGATGACTGTTTTGGAAGGCAATAATGGGTCAAGCCTGTCCACACGCCCTAGTTTGTCCCGTTGTCCGAAGTTGAGTTTCATGTAGCGGTCTATGGATGCGGCTTTGTGGTTTCGTGGTGAATGGCTGTCTCCGTCCAAGATAGGAGCTACGAGCGCACTGCCCATCGAGATGTGATGCTCCACTGGGGCGGGGAAGTCTATGTGTCCGATGCGGCTGCCCATAATGATGGTTCTCATCCGCTTTTGTGGGACACCGAAGTCTGCTGCGTCCACAATGTGTGGCGGGGTGACGTCATAGCCTGCATGTTCCAGAATCTGACACGCACGGCGGGCTTGGATGCCGCCGTCGATGTTCAGCAGTCCGTCCACGTTTTCTATCAAGAACGCTTCGGGCATGAAATGGGTGATGGCGGCGATGTAGCAAAACAGCAAGTTGCCGTATTGTTCATGGTCGAAACCTGTGCGTTTGAAGTTCTCGCCGTTTTTGGAAAAGCGTTGGTTCGCAGCGATGCTGAAAGATTGGCATGGAGGACCGCCATGGAATACGCCTGGAAAGTTCCGTGGGATGCCCTCTGCTTCCAGCCGTGCGATGATTTCTTCCGGATGGTTCATGTCGCCGTGATCCGCAGGAGGCCCGATGACCAAATGTGCCCCGTTCTCGCGCAACGTCTCGCAAAAGATGGGATTGATTTCCACATCGGCAAGGTTTTCAAACCCGGCTTGTCCGAAACCAAGGTCTAATCCGCCGGCTCCGGAGAAAAAACTTACGCAGGGAATCCCTTCCGCTAATGCAGGGCGTTCAGTCAAGGGGATGAACGGCGGGCACGGGTAGCGTTCGGGAGAGGCTTCGTCGGAATAGACAAGCCAATCGTATGTCAACCCCCTTGCATGCAATTCTTCTTCCAGGTCAAGCCCTCTGTTGATGCAACGTTGGATAAGTTCGTATTGTTCTCTATAAGCCATTTCGTCAGTTGATAATAGTTCTTTTGGCCAGCTCATATACGTCGGTGGCCATCTTTTTCGAAGAGAAGTCGGGCAAATCCCATTCGTTCAGCTTATTCTTATAGAAGATATGGATGCTGCGGTGGCAGGTGGGGCAAAGCGGGCGCAGGTCGTCCAATGTGGTTGTGGTGCCATTCACATTGAGGGTGGCCGAGAGCGGGAGGATGTGGTGAAGTTCCAAAATGTTGTGGCTGTCCAGCCAAGGATATTTGTCACGGGGATGCAGGTGGCAGGCATCGCAGGCTGCATCTTGGTGAAGGCGGAAAAAACGTTCGCGGAGGAGCGGGCTGCGTTCAATTTTGCTGTGGGAGGCAAAGGCTCTTTTCCCTTCCCGCACGGCAAATTCCGAAACATTTCGTTCGGAAAGTTCGATTTCGAAATTTTCGAGCGAAGGATATGCTTTCAGGGAAGTCAACAGAAAGAATTCTTTGCCGGGGTCTGGATCCCGTGTGGGAGATGCGTATGGTGTTGTGGCACTTAATATGGCATCGAAGTTTTCTGTGTCCAAATAGAGGTGGCGGTCGAACCAACGGATATACGAAGCCTGGCCCATGAACACGAGCATCTCCCTGACTTGCCTCTGCTCGTCTCCTAATGGCAGGCGTGGCGTGGGCATGAGGGACTTGTAATAGGAAATGCTTTCTGTGCCGGTGCAGTCATTGCCAATGACGAAACGGAACACGTCGTCTAATGTGACGGGGCGGCCTTGACGGGCTATCATGAATTTCAAGATGGCCACGAACGGGTAGGCGGGAGTGAGGCTGGCATCGTAGTCGTTAAAGGCAGGGTATGGCAACCTGAAATGGGAAAACACGAAGTTGAGGTACTCGTCCGGGGTGAAAGGTGCATTGCTTGTCAGTCTGCGGCATACGTCTGTGACAATCAGTTTTCCATCTATTTCCGTGGCTAACATGGCGCATTGGAACACACGAGCGTAGTTTCGCCACACTTTGTAATGTGCCGGGGCGAAAGGTAATTCCGTATAGGTTTCCAACGGCCTGCGCAGGAGGTCTTCCCTTGTGCGTAACGAAATGCCGTCAATGCCACACAGGACATTTGCCATCCGGCAGATGTTTTCGAATTGAAAATAAGGCAACCTTCCTTGATCCCAACGCCAACGCATAGCTTAAACCTCTATTTTTCGAGAATTCCGTTTTGTCTGCAAAGTTAAGCATTTCGGGCGACATGTCCTGTTTACATTCCGGGAAAATCCGCAAAGGTCTTACAATTCCTTTTCAAGATAGGTGCGGATTTTATACTTTAGGCGGCATCAAAATGTGCATTTTCTGAGTTTAGGATTTGTTCATATGATTTTGTTTCGGACTGAGTTGCGGCTGAGACCGCCGGACTATTCCTAAATGACCATTTATGGGATAGAAGGTGTAGCATTCTTGCTGCACATATTCGTACTATTGCGTATGTCAGTGACCTATCTTGCAAGACACCAAAAATAGAAGCCACCGTATGCCGGACGGCACATGCGGTGGTGTGAGAGGTAGGAAAGCGGAAGTAAGAAGGAAATCACTTCTTTTTCTCCTACTTGATTATTTTTTTTCTTGTTCCGGAAACAACTTGAGGAAAGAGGAGGGGATAGGGGTGGAAAAATCCATGGGCTCGCCAGTGACGGGATGGTAGAAGTTCAGGCAGTAGGCATGGAGACCAAGGCGTTTGATTGGATTGCTGCCGTTTCCGTATTTCGAATCGCCCACAATGGGATGGCCGATGTCCTGCATGTGGACACGGATTTGGTTTTTTCTTCCGGTTTCCAACTTCAGCTCTACCAGGGAGTAACGGTCGCGCGCATCCAATGTGTGATAATGGGTGACTGCGAATTTGCCGCCATTGTCCGTCGGGCTGGAATAAGTGACGTATGCCTTGTTGTCTTTCAGCCATGAGGAAATAGTTCCGCCTTCTTGTTCCATTTTCCCGCAAACCACGGCCACATATCTTCGGTCGGTTACGATTTCCTGCCAATGTTCTTCCAAAATCATTTGAACATCCAAATTCTTGGCATACATCATCAGGCCGGAGGTCTCGCGGTCCAGCCGATGTACGGCATGAGCCGTGCATTTAAAATGCCGCTTGGCGAAATACTCATTCAGAATGTCTTTGACGGAATATTGTTTCGCCGTGGCCGGTACGGAGAGGATGCCTATGTTTTTTTCCACCACGATGATGTACGGGTCTTCATAGACGATGTTGACGAATTTGCTTTTCAGCTCATTCTTTTGTTTGTGGCGGCTTACGAACACGGACATTCCCGGTTGTACTTCGAAATCGTATCGCGAAACGATTTGTTTGTTCACCGTCACACCATGTCCCGCCAAGATGTCTTTGGCCTTATTGCGGCTGATGCTCATGGCTTCCATGAGGAAGTCCATCAGTGTCATGGGGCTTTTCACATGAAGTTCGATAAATTTAGATGCGGCGTATATTTTCCCTGAACGATTTTCCATACTTTACTTTCTAATTTTATTTTGTGCAAAGTTAGGCAAAAATCCTGTTTTATGCGTCCAATGCGTGAAAAATCGTGGTTTTTCACACGCACGTGCCATGTATCGTTGTTTTCTAGTGCGTAAGGTTCAAAAGGAGACTCTGCCATTTGAAACCTAACCCGCATTATGTTTAATACGAAATTAGGAAAAGGAAAGAGGGCTCAATTGTAGCCCTCTCCCTTCCTTATCTTTATCCAATTTTGGCGGATTTTACAAAATACCCAACTGTTTGAATACCTTGGTTAGCTTTTCAATCGCTTCATCTACTTGTGCATGCGTGTGGTTAGCCATCAATGCGAAGCGCACCAGCGTGTCTTGCGGCGCACAAGCAGGCGGTATGACCGGATTGATGAACACACCTTCGTCGAAAGCCATTTTCGTGACTTCGAACGTTTTTTCCGTGTCGCGGACATACAGCGGGATGATGGGCGATTCAGTTGCCCCAATTTCGAAACCGGCTTCGCGGAAACGCTTTAAGGCGTAATTGGTCACGTCCCACAACGCTTCCAGGCGTTCCGGCTCTTTTTGGATGATATGCAAGGCTTCCAACGCACAAGCCGTAGCGGCTGGCGTGGAAGAAGCACTGAATATATAAGTACGTGCGTTATGTTTCAGCCAATTGATGATGCACTGGTCTGACGCGATGAATCCTCCGATGGAAGCGAGGGATTTGCTGAACGTGCCCATAATCAGGTCTATTTCATCCGTAAGGCCGAAATGGTCGCACACTCCCCTGCCTTGTCTGCCGAACACGCCAAGGCCGTGGGCTTCATCGACCATAATGGTCGCATTGTACTTGTGTTTGAGCCTTACGATTTCCGGTAAATCGGCCAAATCACCTTCCATGGAAAACACGCCATCGACAATAATCAGTTTGATGGCCTCAGGATGGCATTTCTGCAACTGTTTTTCCAAATCGGCCATGTCATTGTGCCTGTATTTCAGGTTTTGGGCGAAAGACAGCCTTTTGCCATCCACGATAGACGCATGGTCACGGTCGTCGCAAATAATATAATCGCCACGTCCGACAAGACACGGAATGACACCTGAATTCACAGTGAACCCGGTGGCAAAGCACAAAGCCTGGTCTTTTCCTACAAATGCAGCCAATTCCTTTTCGAGTTGCACATGCAAGTCCAACGTGCCGTTCAGGAAACGGGAACCTGCACATCCCGAACCATATTTACGCATGGCGGCCACACCTGCCTCGATGATCCTGTCATCGCCCGTAAGCCCGGTGTAGGCATTGGAGCCGAACATCAACACCCGATGCCCGCCCATGCGGACTTCCGTGCCCTGTTTGCCTTCTATTTCCCTAAAATAAGGATATATGCCTTTCGCCATATATTTCTGTGGCTCGTCATACTTCGCTAATTTGTCTTGTAGTAACCCCATTTGAATTGAAACGTAATTGAAAAACTTTGCAAAGGTAATAAAAACATCTTTTCCCACGGCTTTTATCCTAAAAAAACTTTCTAAAGTGTCTCCTCTCTTGGGATTCCATTGTCCTATTTCTGTTTTTATCTTATCTTTGCGCCTAATTTCAGGTGTTATGGTAAAAAAGAATATCGCTTTTATCATCAATCCGATTTCCGGGACACAAGACAAGGAAGACATTGCCCGGCTGATTCCGCAGATACTGGATGAAGATAGGTTTGATTACCAAATCGTTCGGACGGAATACGCCGGACATGCCACGGCGTTGACAAAAATATTTGCGGATAAAGGCTTTGACGCGGTCGTTGCCATTGGCGGTGACGGTACGGTTAATGAAATTGCCCGCGCGCTCGTGCATACCCATACGGCACTTGGAGTCATCCCCTGTGGGTCTGGAAATGGACTGGCAAGGCATTTGCATATCCCGATGGAACCTGCAAGCGCGATCAAGGTGATCAATCGTTTTGAAATGGAACGCTTGGATTATGGGAAAATCAACGATGTGCCTTTTTTCTGCACTTGCGGCATGGGATTTGATGCTTTCGTAAGCGCAAAATTCGCCCATTCCGAAAAGCGAGGCATGCTTTCTTATTTGGAAAACACATTGCGCGAGGGATTGAAATACAGGCCAGACACTTACGAAATTGACATCGAGGGGGAAACATCCAAATACAAGGCTTTCCTGATTGCCTGTGCCAACGCCTCACAATACGGGAATAATGCCTATATCGCCCCTCATGCCTCCATGTCAGACGGGCTGCTGGACGTGACTATCATGGAACCCTTCACTGTGCTGGAGGCACCACAAATCGCATTCCAACTTTTTAACAGGACATTGCTGCAGAACAGCCGCATCAAGACTTTCCGCTGTAAAAACATCCATATCCACCGCAAGCATCCTGGCATGGTGCATTTCGACGGCGACCCGATGGATGCAGGTACGGAAATAGACGTGCAAGTAATTAACAAAGCACTGAACATGCTCATTAACACGCGGCAGGAACCGCCCGTCGGCAAGGTGTTCTTTGAACTATATGACGAATTGGTCAGCCTGAGTGTCAGCCTGCGAAACCGGAATCTCCGTAGAATAGAGCAGTTCAACAAGGAGGTGATGAAACGCCTGAAACGTTAAAAACAGCTGCCGAGAATCAGAAATACAAATAATATTCCCGCGTAAGTTTTTGGAATTCATTCGTGTAATGGTTCTCTTCATCTTTGATGGACAACCATTCGGCGGTGGGATATCCGGTATGTCCTTTTCGAAAACTCAATAAGACCCGCTTGGGTTGCGCTCCAGGTTTGGTGCGCACCCAGCATTTGCCGTCCAGTTGCAAGTCATGTTCCCATGTTTTTTGAATAAAGTCATCTGACAGCCCTGCCGGCAAGACGACATTGAACAAGCCTTCGGCTGCCAACCATTCGGCTGCACGGGAGACCAGCACGTCAAAAGGAAGCGCGGTGCTATGCCGCGCATCATTCCGCCTGGAGTCCGGGCATTGCAGGGATTCCGTGAAAAATGGCGGGTTGCAGACAATCAGTTGGAATGGATTTTGCGGCTTAAACGTGCTGGCATCAGCCTGCATGAAATGCAAGCGGTGTCCCCAAGGACTGTTCTGGCCGTTTTCAACGGCTTGTGAAATGGCTGCACCGTCCAAGTCAATGCCCGTGATTTCCGCCTCGCATTTTTGGGCCAGCATGATGGCAATCAACCCCGAGCCCGTCCCGATATCCAATATACGGGTTGCTCCGCGAGGTGGTTTCGTCCATGCGCCTAGTAATACGCCGTCCGTCCCTACTTTCATGGCACATTTGTCATGATATATCGTAAATTGTTTGAAGTCAAAATACCTCTTTCCCATATCATATAGTCCTTTTTGCCTTTCTCCATTTCATGGATGCGCCTGCAAAAGTAGCAAATATTTGTTATTTCCGGTGGCTATTCTACGGGGCGTACCCTATTTTTTTGTATCTTTGCCACGTTTTGTGAAAAAAATCTGTCACTACATTCATTTTAAGGATTTTAATATGCAAATTGACGATAACCAAAATCCATTTTCATTGGTTGCAGACTTTGAAGGAGACGAATCCAGTGTGTTTGAAGTGGAAATGGAGGACACATTGCCGATTCTTCCGTTGCGTAACATGGTGCTTTTCCCCGGCGTGGTCTTGCCTGTGGCCGTAGGACGGAAATCTTCACTTCGCTTGGCCAAAACCGCGTCTAAGAACAAACTCAACATCGGTGTGGTATGCCAATTGAATCCGGAAACAGAGTCTCCCGGCTACGCCGATTTGTATCACACGGGGACAATGGCCAAAATCATCCGTATCTTGGAGCTGCCGGATCATTCCACCACGGTGATACTTCAAGGGATGAGCCGTTTCAACCTGAAAAGTATCATTGCGGAAAAACCATACATGACGGGCGAAGTGGAAAAGCTGGAAGACAAACTGCCGCCCAAGGGGAACAAGGAGTTCGAAATGCTGGTGGATGCATGCCGCGACCGCACGATACACTATATCCAAGTGAGCGACCAAATTCCCAAAGAGTCCATGTTTGCTGTCAAGAATATCAGCAATAACATGTTCCTTGTGAATTTCATTTGTGCAAACTTCCCTTTCCCGATAGCCAACAAAATGAATTTGTTGGAAGAAGGGGCGTTGGACTTGCGCACGGTGCAGCTGCTCAAAATCCTGAACCGTGAAATACAATATTCCGAGCTGAGGGCAGAAATCCAGCGCAAGACTCGCGAAGACCTGGATTCCCAGCAACGGGAATATTTCCTGCAACAACAAATCAAGAACATACAGGACGAGCTGGGCGGAACGCCGCAAGACCATGACCTGCATGACTTGCGTTCGGAAGCGGCCAAAAAGAAATGGCCGGAAGAAATCGCACAAACGTTCGGCCGCGAAGTAGATAAGCTGGAACGCCTGAACCCGCAAAGTCCGGACTACAACGTGCAACTCAATTACTTGCAAACAATGTTGAGCTTGCCGTGGAACACTTATACGGAGGACAATCTTAACCTGAAAAATGCCGAAAAGGTGTTGAACAAAGACCACTACGGATTGGAAAAGGTGAAAGAGCGCATTTTGGAACATTTGGCCGTACTTCAACTACGTGGCGACCTGAAATCGCCCATCATTTGCCTTTATGGCCCCCCGGGGGTAGGAAAAACCTCGTTGGGCAAAAGCATCGCTTCCGCGTTGAAACGGAAATATGTGCGCATGTCGCTTGGTGGATTGCACGATGAAGCCGAAATCCGGGGCCATCGGCGTACTTATATCGGGGCGATGCCTGGACGCATCATCAAAAATATGATTAAGGCCGGTTCTTCGAACCCCGTATTCATCTTGGATGAAATCGACAAAGTGACACAAGCCACTGTGAACGGCGACCCCTCGTCAGCCCTATTGGAAGTGCTCGACCCAGAACAGAACAATGCCTTCCACGACAATTTCCTAGATGTGGATTATGACCTGTCCAAAGTGATGTTTATCGCCACAGCCAATAACATCGGCACTATCCCCCACCCTCTCCTCGACCGCATGGAGCTGATAGAAGTCAGCGGATATATCACAGAAGAGAAAATTGAAATCGCCAAACGTCATTTGGTGCCAAAAGAAAAGGAAAACAATGGTTTGGCGAAGCATCCGGAAATAAAAATCAGCCGTCCGGCCTTGGAATACATCATTGAAAACTACACCCGTGAGTCAGGAGTACGCGGATTGGAGAAGCAAATCAATAAGGTGTTCCGGAAAATGGCGCTCGAATACGCGCGGAACAGTGTCTTTTCATGTACGGACGTAAAGGTCGCTGACGTGGAACGCTTGTTGGGCAAACCAATTTTCACGCGCGACAAATACCAAGGCAACGGATATGCCGGCGTGGTGACAGGATTGGCTTGGACTTCCGTCGGTGGCGAAATCTTGTTCATCGAAACCAGCGTGAGCCGGGGGAAAGGCAGCAAACTGACTCTGACCGGGAATTTGGGCGACGTGATGAAGGAGTCTGCCGTGCTGGCTTTGGAATACATCAAGGCGCATGCGGACGGTTTGCATATTGACTCGAGGATTTTCGAACAATGGAACATACATGTGCATGTGCCCGAGGGGGCTGTGCCCAAGGACGGCCCTTCGGCCGGCATCACCATGGCTACCTCCATTGCTTCGGCCCTGACACAACGTAAGGTGCGTCAGAACCTGGCCATGACAGGAGAAATCACCCTGCGCGGAAAAGTGCTTCCGGTAGGTGGCATCAAGGAAAAAATCCTGGCTGCCAAGCGGGCGGGCATCAAAGACATCATCATGTGTGAGGAAAACCGGAAGAACATTGAAGAAATACCGGAAATGTACCTCAAAGGTTTGTCATTCCATTATGTGAGGGATGTGTCGGAAGTGCTTGATTTTGCTTTGCTTGACGAAAAGGTGAAAAATGCCATTGAGTTTACTTTTGACGAACCGCAAAAAGACGAAAAATGAAATTCGAGCTTCAACATACTGACCCGCAGACTTCTGCACGAGCCGGCCTGCTCACAACCGACCATGGGACGATTGAAACACCGGTTTTCATGCCGGTAGGCACCGTCGGCTCCGTGAAAGCCGTACATCAGTGGGAACTGAAGGAAGACATCAAGGCGCAGATAATCCTCGGAAACACTTATCATTTGTATCTGAGGCCGGGCATTCACATTTTGGAGAAAGCGGGAGGTTTGCACAAATTCAATGGTTTCGACCGTCCTATCCTGACCGACAGCGGGGGATTCCAAGTGTTTTCCCTGACCGGCATCCGTAAGTTGAGGGAAGAAGGCTGCGAGTTCCGTTCACACATTGATGGGTCAAAACACATCTTCACGCCCGAAAGGGTTATGGACATCGAACGGTCTATTGGGGCTGACATCATGATGGCTTTCGACGAATGTCCGCCGGGCACGGCGGACTATGCGTATGCCAAGAAAAGCCTTGGCCTGACTCATCGTTGGTTGGACCGTTGTATCCGTCGCTTCAACGAAACAGAGCCTAAGTACGGTTACCGGCAATCGCTCTTCCCCATCGTCCAAGGCTGCACCTACAAAGACTTGCGCATCCAGTCGGCCGAGTTTGTCGCTTCGAAAGAAGCGGATGGTAACGCCATCGGCGGTTTGGCTGTAGGTGAACCTACGGAAGTCATGTACGAAATGATAGAAGTCGTCAACGGGATTCTGCCGAAAGACAAGCCCCGCTATCTGATGGGGGTCGGCACTCCGGCCAACATCCTCGAAGGCATAGAACGCGGGGTGGACATGTTCGACTGCGTGATGCCTACGCGCAACGGGCGCAACGGCATGTTGTTCACCCAAAACGGCATTATGAACATGCGAAACAAGAAATGGGAAGACGATTTCTCGCCGGTGGACCCGGATGGTTCATCATACGTGGACAAGGCTTACACCAAGGCATACCTGCACCATCTTTTCAAGGCCCAAGAACTTTTGGCCTTGCAGATTGCCTCCATTCATAACCTTGCCTTTTACCTGTGGCTTACGCGTGAAGCCCGGCATCATATCCTTGCGGGAGATTTTCCGTCATGGAAGACATTAATGTTGAAGCGCGTGACAACACGGTTGTAAATATTAAATAAAGACTCTAATGAAATGGCATAAGTCTCTCATCTCCAAACTAGATGTATATATCATTAAGAAGTTCCTAGGCACGTACTTTTTTTCTATCGCGTTGATAATTTCCATCGCGGTCGTCTTTGACTTTAATGAGAACATCGACAAGTTCACCACGAACAACGCGCCATGGAAAGGTATCATTTTTGAATACTACGCCAACTTCGTGCCCTATTTCTCCAATTTGTTCAGTCCGCTGTTTGTTTTTATTTCCGTGATATTCTTCACGTCCAAGCTGGCTGAAAATTCAGAAATTATCGCCATGATGGCGGCCGGAATGAGTTTCAAGCGATTGATGCGGCCTTACATGATTTCGGCCGCCATTATTGCGGTGCTGACTTTGCTCTTAGGGTCATATGTAATACCGCGCGGAAGCGTGACGCGCTTGAATTTTGAAAACATATATAAGAAGAAAAAGAAGACGGAATTTGCACAAAACGTACAGTTGCAGGTGGACACCGGGGTCATTGCCTTTATTGAGCATTTCGACGGGCGTACAAAGACGGGCTACCACTTTTCGCTTGACAAGTTTGTGAACAAGAAACTGGTGTCCCATCTTACGGCTTCGTCCGTTTCGTATGACACTTTGTCCGATGAACGTTACCATTGGACAATCCGGAATTACACGTTGCGCGAGCTGAAAGGCATGCGTGAATACATCAGTCACGGGTCGAAAATTGACTCCATCATCGCCATGGAGCCATCCGACTTTTTGCTGACGCGTAACCAACAGGAAACCCTGACCACTCCGGAACTGAAAGAATACATCATCAAGCAACGTGCCAGGGGGTCAGGAAACGTCAAGCCTTTTGAAGTGGAATATCAAAAACGGTTTGCCACTCCGTTTGCCTCGTTCATCCTGACCATCATCGGCCTTTCGCTTTCCGCACGCAAACGGAAAGGCGGCATGGGACTGTATTTAGGTATCGGCTTGGCGTTGAGTGCATCCTACATTTTGTTCCAAACCGTGTCTTCGACGTTTGCCATCAATGCAGACTGGCCACCGGCATTGGCCGCATGGATGCCCAATATCATCTTCGCCTTCATTGCGTTTTTCCTCTATAAGAAAGCCCCGCAGTAAGAACGGACATAGACCTACATTATATATAAGATAAAAAAGAGAAGAAAGTGGATTTTTACGATTTGGATTTGAACGACCAAGTGCTAGATGCCTTGGATGATATGAACTTTACTGAATGCACACCGATTCAGGAACATGCCATCCCCGTGATACTTGAAGGCCGCGACTTGATAGGCGTGGCACAGACAGGTACCGGCAAGACGGCGGCCTTCCTGCTTCCCATATTGAGTAAGTTGAGCGATGGCGGTTATCCTTCGGATGCCATTAACTGTGTTATCATGTCACCCACCCGCGAACTGGCCCAGCAGATAGACCAGGCCATGGAAGGTTTTTCTTATTACATGTCCGTGTCGAGCGTTGCCGTCTATGGCGGAAACGACGGCATACGTTACGAACAGGAAAAACGCGGACTGTCCATGGGGGCAGATGTCATTATCGCCACACCCGGGCGCTTAATCAGCCATTTGAGCTTGGGCAACGTTGATTTGTCGCGGGTTTCGTTTTTCGTGCTTGACGAAGCCGACCGTATGCTCGACATGGGATTCAGCGATGACATTATGCAAATCGTCAAGCATTTGCCTGCGGAACGCCAAACCATCATGTTTTCGGCTACGATGCCTAAAAAAATTCAAGACTTGGCCCGTACCATCTTGCGTGACCCGGTCGAAGTGAAACTGGCCGTTTCGCGTCCGGCCGATAAAATCGTTCAGTCGGCTTATGTTTGTTACGAAGCACAGAAAATCACGTTGGTCAAAAAACTGTTTGCAGCCCAGCCGCCTCAGAGGGTCATCATCTTCGCTTCTTCCAAACAAAAAGTGAAAGATATGGCCATCGTCCTGAAACGGGCGGGATTCAACGTGGGCGCGATGCATTCTGACTTAGACCAGCATGAACGCGACGAAGTGATGTATCAGTTTAAGGCACAACAGATTAATATACTTGTGGCAACAGACATCGTGGCACGCGGCATTGACATTGACGACATTCAACTGGTTATCAATTTCGACGTGCCACACGACGCGGAAGACTACGTGCATCGTATCGGGCGCACAGCACGTGCCAACAACGATGGCGAAGCCATCACGCTGGTGAGCGAGAAAGACCGTCAAAAGTTTGTCTCCATCGAGCGGTTTCTGAAAATCAACATTGAGAAACGCTCCCTGCCCGAAGGCATGGAGGCTCCCTCCACATCCGGAAAATCCGACGAAAGGCCGCGTGACAAAAAAGGCCGCGACCGCCACAAAAAGAACAGTGCCCGTAGAAAAAACAAGGAAAAGCGGCAAGAGGAACTGCCACAAAACGCAGAAATGAATGAAGTTGCCATGCAAGGAACTGGCAATGTCCAACAAGTCGATACGGCACTGGAACAACCAAAAGAAAAGAAACGGAAACGTCCGTCGCGTTGGCGGCACAACCGGAAAAAACGTCCCTCCCAAGACGGTGGAAACGACACGGAGCAATCGTCCACTTCTGTTGGTGCGGGCAATCCTGTCACGGAAAGTTAAGATGCTGTTTTGAACATATCGCGCGATGGCTTGGGATGGGTTTTCGCGGTAGTTTTGCTTCCATGATGAGGAAGATGGCGAGTTGTCTGACGAAGCGCAGAAACTTATGTAAATGGCCGGAAAATCGCCCAAAGCACGCGCGAAAACAATATTCCGTGAAACTCAAAGCACCTAAGGTTTGGAGGTCTGTTCCTTTGGCATGCATTCATGAAAGTTCCGGCCAAAGGGGGATTGCAGTTAGACTAAGGAGGAATTTTGTGTTTCAGGAATTCGGCCCTCTTCCAGGAAACAAAGTTCTCCACGCAAGAATCTGTCACGAAAGAGGCAAAAATCCATCAAATTTTAAAAAAGCATGGAGTTTGCTTGGCCAATTCCAAAAGTTTACGTTATTTTAGGGTAAAAAATACACAATACGGTTTTTTATGAAACGTTGGCTATTCTTACCTTTGCTGGCGGCCGCTTTCTGTGGAGCGGCCACGGCACAGAACTCGCCCGAAGGAAACACCCCGGGCATTGATTCCCTTGCCCGCCGTGTGGCACATTTCGGCAACGTATTGCCACAGGAAAAAGTCTATCTGCATATTGACAATACTTGCTATTTCGTAGGTGACACGATATGGTACAAGGGGTACGTCACACGCACGGGAAGAGGTACGCTCACCGACCTCAGCAAAATCCTTTATGTGGAACTTCTCACGCCTGACGGCTATCTCGTGGAACGCCAACAGCTGCAGATGACAGACGGCACGGCGCATGGTGCCTTCGTGCTCACCGACTCTCTCTATGCCGGATACTACGAGTTGAGGGCCTACACCCGGTGGATGCTAAACTTTGGACGCTATGAACACCCGCATTCAGAATACACGGAAGACATGTTCTACAATGAACAAATGGCCCGCGACTTTTTCCGCGATTATGACAAGCTATATTCCCGCGTGTTCCCGGTGTTTGATAAACCGGAAGAAACCGGAATTTATCCCAAGGACATGACCCTACGCCCTATGAGGCGGTACTACAAGACCCGTAAGGGCAAACCCGAACTAGACTTGAAATTCTATCCCGAAGGGGGACACTTGGTAGGCGGAACGGAAAACCATGTGGCTTACGAACTGAACGACGAAGAGGGACAGCACTTGGATGCCGAACTATCCATCCGCGACAGCCAAGGAAGGGAGATTACCAAAACCCGACCCAACCACCGCGGGCGGGGGGTATTCACAGTGAAAGCCACGACGGGTGAGCAGTACCAAGCCGTGTTCAACTACGATGGGGAAGAATATGAGGTCGAGCTGCCCGAAACGGAAGAAGAAGGCTATGCCCTGCGGGTGACGCAAGCGGAAGGGGCACTGCAAGTCCGCATCGCCGGGTCGCAGGCCAATGGACTGCCCCTTGGGCTTCAAATACAGCACGAAGGTGTGGTCGGCATCTTCCGTCAGCTCGTGCCCGACGCGCAAGGGCGGGCCGAAGTGTCAATCCCGCAGGATTCCCTGCCTACGGGCGTAAACCAAATCACGCTCTTCGACGGACAAGGTCGCATCTATGCAGACCGGCTCGTTTTCGTGAACCGCCAAGAGGACTACCGGCCGCAAATCAGCGTGGAAGGCATCAAAGACCAGTATGAACCTTTTGAGGCAATAGAACTGAAACTCAAGCTCGCTTCTCCGGCACAAAGCGCAAACCTCTCGCTCGCCGTGCGCGACCATGCCACGGATGAGCCGACCTACGACAGCGGCACCATGCTTACCGAAATGCTGCTGGCCAGTGAACTGAAAGGTTTTGTGGAAGATCCTGACTACTATTTTGAAACGGATGACAGCATCCACCGCCAGGCACTTGACTTGCTGATGATGGTGCAAGGTTGGCGGCGGTACGACTGGCAAATGATGGCCGGTGTTTCGGAAGAAAAGGCCACCATTACCCTCCCCGAACGGATGCAGACATTGGAAGGCAGCGTGAACCGCACCTATTCTTTGTTGCCGGAAGGCGACTATGGTGAGTCTATTTATGTGAACGGCGAGTACATCAACCTTTATACCACGGCTGAAAATCCTATGCTGAACCTGCAACGGCTATATGGCACAGAAATCGGCAAGATGAAAAAGGAAGTGCTCGTCAGTGCATCGTTCGTGCAGGGTACGGATATCGTGGAAGCGGAACAGACCACGGTGGGAGGACAGTTCCACATGATGTCGCCAGTGGTGAAGGAAGGCTACGTGCTCTTCCTGAGTGCGGCGGACACCACGAAAAGCGCAAGATATCAAGAACGGCGGCAAACGAAAGGGTTCATGGACGAAACGGAATACCCGGACTTCTATGTCAAACTGAATCCGTTCTATCCAGTCTTTCCCAAACCATACAGTTATTACCAAGATGCCGTGTTCGAAGGCGACTTCGCGGGCGAAGCACCGGAAACAGCTTCGTTCACCGACCGCCAGTTGGCCACCCTCGTGGTACAAAGCAAGCGCGGGGGGCTGCGCAGGCTAGACCCGAGCAAACCCACTCTCGTGGTAGATGCCTATGATGCCTTCAATCTTACGGCAGACTACGGCTTGAACTGTGGCATGTACGACTGGCGGACATTTTCCCGGCAAGTGGCCGTGGCTTATTTGGGCGACATGGGTAAGGACCGCCACTATTTCCTGCAGGAACGCTATGACGGGAAAGCCCTCAACCTGAAGCCCGGCGACGAAGGAACCAAGGCCGCCTTGGAAACCATGACGGAATTCAGCCGGCGGAAATACCATTACCTGAAAGGATTGGACAAGCTCTATATCTACACGGACTACGTGCCCCGCGAACAAGGCAGTTGGAAGTATGAAGGCAGCGACCAGCCTGAAGTGGTCATTGACTACCGTCTGTTGCCGGGTGAAGGCGAACGCCACACTTACCGCGACCGCCGTTACGTGTTACGCGGCTATGCCGTGTGCACGGACTTTTACAGCCCCGACTACAGCCAAAAACCGTTGCCGGAAGTAAAAGACCATCGCCGCACCCTGCTTTGGATGCCGGACGTGGAGTTCGACAACAACGGCGAAACCACCGTGCGCCTCTACAACAACGGCAAGCCTACCATCCTCTCGGTGGAGGCTGAAGGCATCACGGCTGGAGGGCAACCTGTGGTGTGGAAAAGCGGGAACTTGTCAAAATGAAATCTTCGTTTGTCCGACATTCCAAGAGCAAGCCGGGCCTCCTGCTCGCAAGCAGCCTTTCCTGCTTCCTCTTCTTATGGGGCATGCAAACAGCCGGGGCACAAAAGCCCTGGACGTTTACTGTCCATATCGAAGGACGGGTCGTCGGTCGTCCGCAAAGCCATGCCCTTATGTTGGGCGAAGACACCAAATCAATATGGATTGCCACACCGACTGAGATTCCCATCCGCAACGGGCGGTTCTCCTGGGCGGTGACCGATAGTGTGGAACGGATGTACAAGATGGCCTTTGCCGAGGAATATCAGCAAGGAGCGTACAGGGGCATTCTCTTCATTAACGAAGGGGACACATTGCATGCCACACTCTATTCGGACGAACGCGCCGCGGAAAACGTTATCGGCGGCAGCCCGCAGAACGACAGCCTGTATGTCCGCAAACATTGGGTTGACGAGCAATTTAGAGATGTCCGTCGGAAGCAGGATTCACTCCGTCATGCCGGCAACTACTTCTCTGAAGCTTTCGAGACCCTGGAAAAAAGACAGGACGAAACCACCAACGATGCCCTGAAAGAACAATTGGCTGGAGAAATGCAGGACATGCTCGACGACGGACGTGCATACAGTGCAGAGGCCGTTGCCTTGGAACGGGCAAGCCGCCGCATCGGAAGCCGCATAGATGCCGCCGACAAACTGGCTTACCTGGGCACACCGAACACCTATCATTACTATCTCCTGAAACAAGACCTCTCCCCTTTCCTCTCGCGGAAAAAGCCAGTCCCCGCAAGCCTGATGGCACAATTCCTGCGCTACGAGGAGGCTCTCCCCTGCCATCCTTATACCGATTATTTGCGGGACAAGATTAATGCCAACACCCGCCTGCTGGAACACAAACCGTTTGTGGATTTCGCCCTCCCTGCCCTTGACGGCACGACCCGCAGAATTTCAGACCTCATACGCGGTAAGGTGGCCGTCATCGACTTATGGGCATCGTGGTGCGGTCCTTGCCGGCGGCATTCCAAGGAATTGATTCCCGTTTACGAGGAATTCAAGGACAAAGGATTCACCATTGTGGGCATTGCCCGCGAGATGAGGCAACTTGACGATTTGAAGGCCGCCGTGGAAAAAGACAGGTATCCTTGGACGCAACTTTATGAATTGGATGACGCGCATGGCGTGTGGCAAAGTTACGGAGTGATGGGTGCCGGTGCCGTTTTCCTTATCGGCCGGGACGGACACATCGTGGCCCAAGACCCCACAACAGAAGAAATACGCGTTTATCTCGAAAAAGAAATGTTTTGAAAATCTCCGCTCCCAAATGTCAACTTGATTTTTGGGGACTGTGTCTAACCTTGGGATTTAACAAATGACGAATATTCATGAGTAAGTAATCAAATGCACTGCTTTCCATTGCTTGTCCGTCCGCAGGAAAACTCCTCCGCCTTGTAGTGGAGGTGGCCCATAGGGCCAAAGGGTGCTCATGCACAAAAACTGACTCTCCCCTTTTTCGACCCGTTTATGTTGTCCGTGGGATGCGTCCGGTGTTGTGTTCCTGTGGGTGTGAGACCCCCTCCGCCCCTTCGGGGCTCGACCCCTTGCGAGGCGGGACAGTTTTGGCATCCGTATGAAAAACAAAAGGGTCGTTACGATCCCGTGCAGAGTTTATCAAATCCCCACTAAAATTCTACTCCCCGTTTTCCGGAAGGAAGCCTGCATGCTTGGGATGTTGGCAAACAAGGCTTGTTTGGGCCATTGCCATAACCCCGATACGACTTAAAGGAGGCAATGCCAAGCTGCAGCCTCGCTTCCCGTCTTGACAACACTTGTTTTTTCCACAAAATGTTCGCGGATGAAATCCTTCAAGCCATAGCTATGGCACGGACAAACTTCGAACGCCTCTTTATGACTCCTGCAAACGCCGTTCTTCTTCCACAAACCTTTCCATTTCTTTTTTGCGCGCTTCTACAGAACCGTACAAATACGAGAGGGGAAAAATCGTAAGCCAACCGGACATGTTGGTAATCAGCGAAGCCAACATGAAGAAAAACACGATAAACAACGGTACGGCACCGGGTAAATCTGTCGTGTCCCCGGTCAATACACTCATCTGCGATTCATATCCGGCAAATGACAACACGCCTGCCGGCAACCAACTGACCAATGAAAAGACCGTCATAATCAGCCCTCCGCAAAACAACACGATAAAAAATGCGCCCCAATATTGATAACCGTCCTTGATGCGGGCTAAACTCCGGAAGAAGCTTTTTGGCCCCCTACCCAGCAAATAGTCCAACCCGACCATGCAGTAAGGCACTCCCCAAGCCAGCCACAATATGGCCGCCGTCACCGGCATCCACACACTATGCACACCGACCCATAGATAAAGAGGGAACATCACAAGCAAAAAGACAGCCGCACCCACGAGCAAAAAGACCAAAGCCCGCAGGGAAGCATGGAATATCTCGTTGCGGCAGGCGCCGAAACGCAACACGGGCCAACTGCCATCTTCGGCATAACGGGAAATAGCTACAGTCACATTCCCCAAACAAAAACTTCCGGCCAGCAAGGCCAACAGGCACAACCCCCACAAAGTATATGCGGGTAACAATAGTGTCACAGGTTCCGTGGCCGCAAGCCATGCCGTGACCACCAAGAACAATTGGTTGAAGAAAATCCCCCACAGGCCTGCCGACACGGCACCGGCCGCCAATGACGGCCACAGGAATTTCAACAAAGATAAAATATGGCGGGAAGGCAACTTGAATCCCTCATTCAGACAGCTTAAATAACTTCTTGTCTGAAACAATCCTTCTTCCTTTTCTTTCTTTTCATCCATACTAGAACATACTTAACTTATAGGGAACAAAAATACCATATTTTTCCTATAAACGCACACAGATAACATTTTTTATACGTAACGGGCAGCCTTGCAAAGCCCCAAACAGCCGTCCTTTTACTCATCGGGGAAACGCCAAATGAAATCCACTGTCACCGGGAAGTGGTCGCTATATCCGCCTTTGTACAACGGCCCTTGATAAGTGCGGAAAGGACGAACCCCGCCGTATGTCTTATCCGGCTCGCACATAAAGGGAAATGCGGCCACACGGAATTTCCCGTCTGAAGTATGTAAACGATTTCGCACGTCCATCAATGCCGGGCTGACCCAGATGTGGTCAATTGTTTCCCAAATCCCCCTGTAACGGTAACTGCCGCCAATCCCTTCCGGCTTGGTTTCCCAGGCCGGCTCGTGGTATTCGGCAGGAAAGGCTTCTTCGAAAATTTCATCTTTTCCGCCGGCATTGAAATCCCCCATGACAATCATGCGGGCCTTTGGCGAATCGGCATGGACGGAATCAACAACCCCGCGCAAAACGTGTGCCGCCAACAAGCGATGGCGGCGAGCCACAAGCGTTTTCCCCAGACGGCTCGGAAAATGGCAGACCACCACGTGCAACGTGTCGCCACTCAGCACACGCCCTTTTACATATAATAGGTTGCGGGTGGGACGGAAACCTTTCTGCAAAGAAGGGACAACCACTTCGCGGGTGCCTAAAAGGCGGAAACAGCCGGGCTGGTATAACAATGCGACATCTATTCCCCGCTCGTCGGGCGAATGCGTCACCACGTAACGGTAGCCCAATGTGCGCATGGCCGAGCGGCACGCCAAGTCGAACACTACGCTGTCGTTCTCCACCTCGCATAATCCTATCAAATCGGGCAAGTGTTCTTCCCCCACGGCCGCAACCACCTTGGACAGGGCGTTCAATTTCCGCCAATACCGGTAATGCGTCCACCGCTTTTCGGTTTCCGGAAGAAATTCGTCATCGTCCTTCAACGAGTCGTCCCGGCAATCAAACAGGTTCTCCACGTTGTAAAACATCACACGGAACGGCTTTTGCGCCATGGACGCAGACCATACGCAACAAAATCCGAACAGGATTCCCAAATACCGCCACACCGTCATTCCTCGGCCACATATTCGTAACATCCCACGTCCGGCGCGGTGTCTGCCGTCCGGTTTATGCCGTAGCGGTCTGTCGGATATTCCAAGGCCCATTCATCCGCACCTTTGTCACGCGCTACGGAAGAAGCCTCCAAGCGGAAATCGTACAAGAAGTTATCCGTGTCGAAAAGTTTGAATTGCTTGTCGCCCGTCCCCTCTTCGCCGGGTTTCTCGTAAGTGATGTTCACAAAACGGGCGGCATCGTCCGACTCTACCGTGCGCAACACGCAATTGGCAAATCGGTAGTCCACTTCGTCGTTTTCATCTTTCAGGTTGCCCGTCAGCACATCATCAGCATATCCCGTCACCAGGCAATTCAGGAAATAGGCATGTTCCAACGGATAGTCCAAGGCCAGCCATTGGTTGGCCAGATAAAGGGCATCGCCCCGGGAAGCATCCCAAGGATAAAACTGCGCCAAAGTGCATTGCACGAACTCGGCCCAGCCGCCCACCACAGCCACACAATGTCCCAACGTGTTACTGATTTGCGTGTTGGCCACGTGGGCACGGCAGTGGTACAAACCTAGCCCCTCCCCTCCAATGTTATGCAAGATGCTGTTTGCCAAGGTTAGTTTCACGCTTTCCGTGGAAGAACTGTCACAGGCAATGCCATACGAGGCACTATGGATGTCCACATATTCAAACCGATTGTCCATGCTCGATGCCCGCAGGCGGATGCCGCCCCAGCGTGACGGGGTGTTATCATAAGGCAAGTAATCGAACATGCGGTCGGTGCGGTCGCCCCGGAACACCACGGGCTGTTCCATCGTCCCTTCGGCCACCACGCGCCCATGCACCCACAGATTGGCCCCGTCATGGAAATAAAATGTCACGCCCGGTGCCATCGACAAGGTGACACCCGGAGCTACCGAAAGACTGTCATAGACCACGATGGGCCTCCCCGCCTTCAACAACGTGTCTTCCTCGATGACCCTCCCGTGCCACATATAGGCATCCTGCCCCACAGCTGAAAAAATCACCCCCTGTTCTACCCCGCTCTCCAATGTGAAAATCAACGTATCATTCATGGCCACTGGGGCATCCTGCCCGTTGGACGGCATCGTGACTTCGGCAAACACGCGGATGCTGTCGCCTCCCCGCACCTCAAAGTCAAAGGCCCGTGCGCCACTTTCCGGTTCCAGGTAAGAGCCATCCACGTTGACACGGAAAGGTGTCGCATTTCCACGGTGCAAACGCACGGAAGCGATGCGCAGCCCTTCCCCGTTGCGGTTATATACCATCAATTGCCGTGTGCTCGAACCCACAGTGGAAATTACCGTGTCGAACTGCACGGTGTCGGTAGAGAAAGCCAACAACGCACTGCGGTCGGTGGTGAAAGACATGGCGTCGTCACACGCAGTAAAACATGCTGCCGCCCCCGATAGGCACACCACTCCAATCCCAATAACAACAGAATGTCGCATCTCCAATTTGTTCCTCCATTTGACTGGCCAGACGACTAATCGGCTTTCTGCGGAATCCTTTCCAAGATTGCCTTCAGATGGTCCCACACCATTTGTACCGTGGGGATAAGCAGCCGCTCGTCGGGCGAATGCACCCCGCGCAACGTGGGGCCGAATGAAATCATGTCCAACCCCGGATATTTCTCGCTGAACAACCCGCACTCCAGTCCCGCGTGGATGCCCAACACTTTCGGATCGCGGCCAAACAGTTCCTTATAAGTATCTACCGCAACATGCAAGATTTCGGAATTGGGATTCATTTTCCAGCCCGGATACCCTTCCCCGACTTCCACCTTGGCCCCGGCCAGCTCGAATGCCGCCTTCACCATGTTGCTCACGTGGTGGCGCGCACTCAACAGGCTGCTCCGCTGGCTGCTCTTGACAAGGATTTTATGACCGTCAATCAGTTTGATGCTGGCCAGGTTGGAACTGGTTTCCACCAAGTCAATGTCTTGCGAAATGGCCAACACGCCGTTATGCACAGCCATCAAAGCCCACATCAGTTTGCGGGCCGTTTCGCGTTCCACGGCCTTCGGCCGCACCGTTTCGCTTTGCAGTTCAAACGCTATCGACGGTTCTGTCACGCGATATTCCTCCTCCACGTCGGCGGCAAACAGGTTCCAGTCCACGCGGATGCTTTCTTTGTCCGCCATCGGGATGGCGCACACCGCCATCGCCTCGCGCGGAATGGCGTTATGCAAGCCCCCGGCCTGGATGTCGCAAAGATATAAATCATATTTTGCCATCGCGTCATACAAGAAGCGCACCAAAATTTTGTTGGCATTGGCCCGTTTCTTATTGATGTCATCGCCTGAATGGCCTCCCGTGAGCCCGTTCACCTTCAATTCGAAAAAGAAATAATCCTGCGGGGCATCCACCGGCTCAAAGTCAAACTCTGCCGTCGTCGTAGTGCCTCCCGCGCAGCTGACAAAAATCTGCCCCTCGTCTTCCGAGTCCAAATTCAGCAGGATGTCACCCGACATGAAACCGGGTTTCATGCCGAACGCGCCGGTCAATCCCGTTTCCTCGTCGCGGGTGAACACGCATTCCAACGGACCATGCGCAATATCGCCGGCATCTAGCAACGCCAGTTCCATCGCCATCCCGATGCCGTCGTCCGCGCCCAACGTCGTGCCCTTGGCCCGTAGCCATTCCCCATCCACTTCCGTGCGGATGGCATCCTTTTCGAAATCGAAATCCACCTCGCGGTTTTTCTCACACACCATGTCCATGTGGCTTTGCAGGATGACCGTCTTGCGGCCTTCCATTCCCGGTGTGGCATTTTTGCGGATTAACACATTTCCTGTTTCGTCCACCTTGCATTCCAGCCCCCTTTTCTTCGCGAACTGTTGCAAATAGTCTATCATCCTCTCTTCCCGCTTCGAAGGACGGGGCACATTGTTGATTTCGGCAAAAAACTTAAAAACCTCGGAAGGTTTCAGCGATTTCATTTCCATGATTATTCTTACTTTTTACATGCTAATTTTGGTTAAAAGCAGGAAGAGCGCGCTCTCGCCCGCTTTTATCTTTTATCTTTGCACCACAAATATACGCAAAAAATGTGGAAGACATTACTGTTTACGCTGATAATTGTGGCTGCCAGCATGGTTTTTCTGGCCGTCAAAATCTTATTAAAGAAAAACGGGCGATTCCCGAACACGCACGTAGGTCATAGCGCGGCCATGCGCAAACGGGGCATCACGTGCGTACAGACCATGGATGCCATGGAACGCATGCCTAACCCCCACCGCATCAGCGAACGTTCCGCGAAAAAGTAATCATCAATCAAATACATGGAAATGAAAAAACAACATCTCGCCTGCGCCGGACTCATCGCCCTCGCATGCACACTCGGCACGACAAGTTGCAGCCAGGGTTCGCCGAAAGACGAAGCCGCCAACTCCCAGGCCGCAGAAATTCCCGCCGGAGGACTGAAAATCGCCTACGTGGAAATTGACACGCTCATGTCACAATATGAATTTTGCAAGGACTACACCATCCTGATGAACAGGAAAGGGGAAAACATCCGCGCCACGCTGGCCGGAAAGGAACGTGCCCTGCAGGCCAAAGCTGCCGAACTGCAGAAGAAATACGAAACCAACCAGTTCACCACCAAGGAACAGGTGGAACAGGCGCAAATGTCGCTGGCCAAACAGCAACAGGACTTGCAAGCCCTCAACGACCGGCTCAGCAACGACTTCGCCGCCGAGCAAATGAAGTACAACAACGAGATGCGCGACTCCATCCAGTCTTTCCTTAAGGAATATAACAAGACCAAGAAGTTTGACTACATCATCAGCAAGGTGGGTGACAACATCCTAACTGCCAATGCCAAATATGACATCACGAAAGAGGTGGTCAACGGACTGAACAAACGCTATAAGCCCAGTGCGGAAGTGAAAAAACAACTGGAAGGGGACAAGGATTAAAAAAAAGAACAAACCACACTCCGATGTGGAACGTGACTTCTAAGAGGGTGTGTCAAAATTCATTTTATGGCAAGATAAACTTTTAAGTTGAAATCTGAACATCCTAAAAGAATAGGTAAAGGGTCGCATCATTACTCAAAAACAGAGTTTGATGCGACCCTTTTAAGTGTCATGGTTCTAATCCGTTACTTTTATACTTTACGCGGCATCAAAATGTGCATTTTTCGAGTCTGTGATTTGGAAATTTAGTGTCAACAAACTATTCAAT